>CAOQYN010000016.1 GCA_948514425.1 uncultured Candidatus Saccharibacteria bacterium | reverse complement strand
TATTGCTAACCACATTTTACAATGAGGCTGTTCCTTTTTGTTACACTGAACCAAATTCGCATAAATCATTTACAATTCTCCGAATCAATGCTACAATTCTATTGACAGTCTGGTATCAGACTATTTTTTGTATCAAATCCCAAAATCAACACCAGTACAGGGAAAGGAATCAAATGTCAAATAAGAAACGCTCGAAGACAAACATCACCAAAATCTCCACCACTTCAAACGACGTCGCGAATTCTACCGCCACAAAATCTACACCCCGCCCTTCCTTAAACGACCAGAATTCTCGGCAATCTACCAAAAAATCCCATAAAACCAATAAGAATTCATCCGAAAAACCCCTAAAAGACGTCTTTTTACTCGCTCGCCCCTTTGTTGCTTTCGGCCGCTACCTTCGCGACTCTTGGCGTGAAATTCGTCAAGTCCGTTGGCCAAACCGCAAACTCACTTGGAAAATGACCTTAGCTGTCCTCATCTACTGTGCTATCTTCATCGTTTTTATCGTCCTACTCGATATGCTCTTCACCTTCATCTTTAATCTTTTAATTAACGCTAAATAAATTAATCAAAAAGGAGTAAAATTATGGCAGTAAACCGTTATGATGATACCCGCGCATGGTACACCATTAGCACTTACAGTGGTTACGAAGACAAAGTCGCCGACAGTATCAAACAACGTCTCGATAGCCCAGAATTCGAAGGCAAAATCTTCGATGCTATCGTCCCCAAAGAAAAACGTATCGAAATCAAAAATGGCAAACGCAAAGTTGTCGATCGTAAAATTTTCCAAGGCTACGTTCTTGTCGAGATGAGCCTTTCAGATGAAACCTGGTACATCGTCCGCAATACTCCTGGCGTTACAGGCTTCGTCGGTAATGGTACCCAACCAACCCCCGTTTCCGAAAAAGAAATCGCCAAAATCAAAAAACGCATGGGTGTTGAAGATCCTAAATACTCCGTCAATTACGAAATCAATGAAGTAGTTTCCATCATCGACGGCCCGTTCAAAGGTTTTGAAGGTACAATCTCTGAAATCGACACCCAAAAGGGCAAACTTAAAGTCATGGTCTCTATGTTCGGTCGCGAAACGCCAGTCGAACTCGACGCTTTACAGGTCAAACAACTCTAACCCAATTTTCAAAAAGAAATAGAGCGGCCTTTAGAGGGTCGCTCTCTCATCGGACGAGAAGTTTGAGTTCTTTTCATTGCCAAAGAGCTCAATGATACACTTGAGCCGCCTATATCCATCCTCGTCAAATGACAATCGGCAGTTCACTTCATTCACAACTGTCGTAATCTTAACTCGAGCATGAAAATCATTGGCCTTCAAAATTAATTTCAAGCTACCGCTACCATATTTTTCGATCTTAGCACGACAGCTTTCAAATCTGGAGATATACCCTCATTGTTTCTTCGACCTTACAAGAGCGATTCCTTGCAACACTTGTTGTGAGCATACCGACACTAAGTAATATAGTGCAGAAGACAGATACGCCTATATGATCCCCTTCCATCGCCCACTTAAACAATGCCATAAATCCCAAAGCAAGTATCAAGCCCCATTTTTACTAATCCTACCTCTCCATTATAGCACACTTTATGAAAAAAGTCAATATTTTCGCCTCATTTCCTGAAATTCTCTCGACTTTTTTCAACAAAAGTAGTATAATAGACATGTTACGCACTGATTAATTAATCAGGAGCTGAGAGCTTCACTCAGCATTAATATAAAGGAAAATTATGGCAGGGAAAAAAGTTATCGGCAACCTCAAGTTGCGCATTCCTGGTGGAAAGGCGACAGCTGGACCCCCAGTCGGTTCGACCCTTGGTCAATGGGGTCTCAACATGATGGATTTCATTAATCCTTTCAACGATGCAACCAAAGATTTCAACGGCAAAGACGTCATCGTCCATATTAAAGTCTATGATGACCGAACTTTTGACTGGGTTTGCCTCGGTCGTCCAGTCGACGATTTAATTCGTGAAAAAACTAAAATCGCTAAAGGCAGCGGCAAACCAAACCTCGAAAAAGTTGGCAAAATTTCTCGTGCTGACCTCGAGGATATTGCGAAAACCAAGATGGACCAACTCAACGCTATCGACCTTGATGGTGCAGTCAAAGTTATCGCCGGGACCGCTCGCTCTATGGGTGTCGTCGTCGAAGACTAACATTTTTAAAAAGCTAAAAGCGCCTAAGGAGCTCCCTCAGACGCTTTTTTTGATTCCGGTATTTTGGTATTTAAATTACGGTTTGCTCTATGCAACTTGACACTGCGTCTTTTTGCGCCGCAAACATTCCTTTGCCGCATTCAGCCCCGACTGAATAATAGAAGACCAAGCCTTCTGATACCTCTCTGGCTGCTCCATCATCGTATAAAGACACAATGTTAATTGTATGAAGTCAACTTCGCCTCTACCTTCACGACGTTCATCCGCTCGCAAAACAACACTTTCTTCAATGCAAAGAGACCCAACCGATCCCAAAGAATTTTTTGCTTCCAGCGAAAACGATAAGGACAAATCCCGTAACTCACCACCCAATCCACCAAATTCCGAAACTGATGACTTATCTCTATGCTGCAACCACCCCAAAGCACTCTCAGAAAGCGGCTCAACCCGCATCCAGACCGAATGTGCTAACTCTTGACTCATTCGAACTACACCATTCATATCCATCTGCCGCTCGTTTTCCTTCCGAATTGCCACATAAATGGTCTCCAATAAATCATCAATACTTAATTTACTCAAGTTCTGCATCAATACATACCCCCTTTTGTTATAAACTTGTATAGCCAATTATAGCACGAACTCATCCAAAGATTAAACCTTGAAAAAATCCCCAAAACTTGCTAAAATATACCTATTATTTAAATAATCCGTGGGAGAATTAATTTCGTTCGCACCACAGAAAGGGAACTATGACAGAAGAAAATACTGCTCCGGTCGAAAAGACCGAAATCAAAGAAGCAGTCGAAACTACAAACGAGGAAAAGTTTGCCAAATCTGGCAAAAAATCCAAAAAACACATCGAGGAAGTCAAAGCCGAAGAAGAGCGCCAAGCTCGCAAAGCTGAAACCAAAGCTCTTGAAGAAGCTGGCGAAAGACCTCGTGGTGCCGCACCAGTTACACGTCCAAAAATTGAACGTCGCGGCAAAAAATACCAAGCTGCTGCCAAACTTATTGAAGACAAACCTTACAGCCTCAAAGACGCACTTGAACTCGCTGTAAAAACCAACCCAGCCAAGTTTGATGCCACTATCGAAGCGCACGTTCGCCTCGGCGTCGATCCGCGCCAAGCTGATCAAAATATTCGCGCTACTGTCGTCTTACCAAATGGCAACGGCAAAGACGTTCGTGTCGCCGTCTTCGCACCACTCGACGAAGCCAAAAAAGCTGCCGCCGCCGGCGCCGACATTGCTGAAGATGAAGAATTTCTAAAGCGTCTCGAAAAAGGCGAAATCGACTTCGACGTCCTCATTTCTACTCCTGCTTACATGCCAAAACTTGGCAAATTCGCTCGTTTGCTTGGGCCAAAAGGTCTCATGCCTAATCCTAAAGCTGGCACCGTTACGACCGATATTGAAAAAGCCGTCAAAGAAGCCAAAGCTGGTAAAGTCGAATATCGCGTCGACAAACAAGCCATCGTCCATCTCGGACTCGGCAAAACCAACTTCGACCAAGCCAAATTGCTCGAAAACGCCGAAGTTTTCTTCGAGTCACTCAAGAGCCACCGTCCAGCTTCGATCAAAGGCACCTACGTTAAATCAATTTATATCACAACCACCATGGGCCCAGCGATCGCGGTCGAAAACATCTACAACTAGATACTAGTTGGATCACTTAATCACGCTCGTACTATGCGAGCGTGATTATTTTCTGTGCTAGACACAGCACCAAACCTTATCATATCCACTAGCGACACCGTCACCCCCAACATCATCTCCTCGCCCTTAGCTTTTGTTTGTAATAGCCACGCAACAAACCGCAGTCGGAAAATGTGCTATAATTAGGTATAATTAACTAATGAAAGAAGGTTCTATGCCTCGCGCAAGAAACAAGGAAGATCTAATTAAGGCCAGCAAAGATCAATATGATAAATTGACCAACTTCATCAACTCGCTATCAGAAAAAGAATTGACCACCAAATTTGATTTTTCAGACGACCCAAAGAAGACCGAGCGCCACTGGGGCCGCGATAAAAACTTACGTGATATTTATATTCATCTCTACGAGTGGCACCAACTTTTGTTAAACTGGGTTAAGGTAAACGAGGACGGCGAAGAAAAACCTTTTATTCCAGAGCCCTATTCTTGGAAAACTTATGGCGATATGAACTGCGAGTTTTGGGAAAAACATCAAAAGACCAGTCTGGAAGATGCGAAGAAGATGTTTGAAAAATCTCATGCCGAAGTCCTAAAACTTGCTGAAAAATACACCAACGATCAGTTATTTAGTCGCGGAGTTTATGCTTGGGTGAATACCGATTTAGGATCATATTTTGTGAGTGTAATGCCAAGTCATTACGACTGGGCTGTGAAAAAGCTCAAAGCCCACCGCGAGAACTGTGAGAAATAATAGATGAAAAAGCATCGTGAAAAGTTATTCCCAACCCTGAAAAGGTGGCAAAAAGATGCCTAATCCACATTTTGCTAATCGTACCGAGTTTGGAAAATAGCTATTCGATAATTGTGCTACCAGTAACGGAGTTTGGCTGACATTACGCCAAAATTTACAAAAAATATTTCGCCCCGCGCCGCAAGAAAAGTCGGTGGTCAGAGAAGAACAAAGCCTTAATCGCTGATTTAGAGAAGCGTGGCCTAATGACAGAGAATAATATAAAGACAAATAGCAATTAGAAAGTGAAATGAGATATTATGGATTTAAAGCAATTAGAAAAATTTGTTGATAGACAAAAAGTTAGTTTTATATGTTCTATTGATGATGAAAATTATCCAAATGTAAGGGCGATGCTAAAACCGAGAAAAAGAGTCGGGTTAAAAGAATTTTACTTTTCTACGAATACTTCATCTATGAAAGTTAGCCAATATCAGAATAATCCAAATGCGAGTATCTATTTTTATCATAAAGGTCTTATCAAGTACGTTGGTATCATGTTAAAAGGAAAAATGGAAGTTCTGACAGACCAAGAAGCCAAAAATATGATTTGGCAAAAGGGAGATACACTTTTTTACAAAAAAGGCGTAACTGATCCAGATTATTGTGTTCTAAAATTTACTGCAACAAGTGGCAGATATTATTGTGACTTAAAGACAGAAAGTTTTGATATTAAGTAATTGCTAAATTATAATTTGTCGCTATCTTCTAGGGCGCATCCCGGAGCTTTCTCTAAACTAATTTACTCTAAACGTAATCATTTTCAAATTTACTATTTTTAGTAATCTGGTATTTATGATACGCTTAAGCGGCACTGCATAAGTAATTGTCATAAATACTAATGATTACGAATGGAAGTAAGACGCCTTGCGGTGTCACTTTTTGCGTAATAAAGGGCTCTCCGCTCATATCAAAAATCAGGAGAGTTTTATACCCAAACCACCACACAACTTACCCAAAGCTTCTGCAGTTAGCAATCAGACAGCTAATGACTCAAATTATAAACTTGGACAGCAAAAATTAACCACCCTATTTATTGTAAGTTTTACAATAGGCGTTATTGTTGATACGATTTTACTCATAGAGCTGACCTCACTTAAAGGACCCGAGACTACAAAAATAATATTACCACTGATGTTTTCTAGTCCAATTGTGATTTTTACTACTTTATTGCCAAGTATTGCATCTACTACGATTGTCAATGCAAAGATTAACCTTATTAGGAATAAATACAGTATTCCTAGAAGTGATAAAAAAATTATCCTTTGTAAAATAGCAGCCGCAATGTGCTCTTTACCAACTATATATGTCATACTCTGGCTTATTATGATTTTGAGCGGGCTGCTTGTGATACTTATACAAAAGGTACTAGGCATAGCCTAAAATAAATTCGACATTGATGTCTGGGGTTGCTTTTTCTCTGACTTTTGCTATAATAAAAACAGTTATTCTAGAGACAGTGGCGGAGACATAGACTCTTAATTATGCCACCGAGGAACTAATCTTAAGGTCTTGGGGTAACGAAAATTAACATTTTACTAGCTGTTTTGTCGTCAAAATATCAAATTATATCCAAGGAACTCTTATGGCAATTTCAAAAGCAAAAAAAGATACTTTGGTTGCTGATTTGACTGCGTTGCTTTCGGATGCAAAACTCACCGCTTATGCCCGCTATCAAGGACTAACGGTAGCCGACCTCCAAGAGTTACGCAAAATTGCACGTGAAGCTGGCGTCCGGATCAAGGTCGTCAAAAACCGCCTCGTTCGAGTCGCAATGAATGAAATCGGAGTCTACAAAGACACCGATACTACTGGTCTAACTGGTCAGCTCATCTACGCGATCTCCGACAACGATGAAGTCGCTCCAGCAAAAATCTTGGCTGAGTTTGCAAAAAACCATCCAGCCCTCGAACTTGCTGGCGGTTTCTCCGGTGAAGGCAAAGCGATGGATCAAACCGAGATTACAACTCTCGCCAAAATGCCATCGAAAGACGAGCTCATCGCTCAGGTTGTCGCGCAACTGCTTTCTCCAATCAACGATATTGTTTCTGCTACCAGCAATGGTCTGTCCGAAATTGTATCTGGTTTGGAAGCCAAAGCTGCTTAATCAGCACCTCAAAGATGCTCCACATCTCTAAAATGGACAATCAAATATTTAATTCAATCAAAAGGAACTAATATGGCTACAGATATCAAAAAATTGGCTGAAGAATTAGTCAACATGACCATCCTCGAAGTCAATGAACTCAAAAACTTGCTCAAAGACGAATACGGCATCGAGCCGGCCGCTGCCGCTGTTGCAGTTGCTGCCGCTCCAGCTGAAGGTGGCGCTGCCGCCGACGAAGGCAAATCAGAATTCGATGTCGTCCTGAAAGACGCTGGCGCTCAAAAGATCGCTGTCATCAAAGCCGTCAAAGAAATCACTGGTCTCGGTCTTGGCGAAGCTAAAGCTATCGTCGATGGCGCTCCTGCTACCGTAAAGGAAAAAGTCAAGAAAGACGAAGCCGAAGCTATGAAGAAGAGCTTGGAAGAAGCCGGCGCTACCGTCGAACTCGCTTAATTAGCAACTCCGACAAACAGTTAGTAATTCAAAATAGGACTCACTCATGTGGGTCCTATTTTTGTGTTATTATTTCAACACTTAACTAAATCTATTCATCCTGATAATTGCGGATAACTTGATATTCGTAGTGATCATCAGTTCCATGAATCGCTACAAATATCCCATTTCCACGATTCGCCATCTCACCACGCTCACGCAATTTTTCCGCCTCATTCACCAATCCTGATATTTCGTCTTCGCTCAGTTTGGCATCATTAGCCTGCACCAAAACTCGCAAATATTCCAATGCTCTAGCTTGATTCATAGAATCCTTGTCTACATAAATCAACGTCGTTAGAGCTGTATCTTTTTCCTTGTCGCCACTAAATTCAACTGGCACCACTACCAACGCTAAATCTTCCTCTAGCGGATACCAATATGCATTCTCGTGCATCACCATTGCCCCATCATCCACTGTTACTAGACCCAAATCTGATAGCTTAGTGATGTCCTGATTAAACTGCGCCACCAACCCTCCTACCGTCACTGGATCAACTCTCCCATAGACATCAATCTCCGCTTCAGACTCTTCAGACGATGTAACTTCCGTCTCCTTGGGCTTATCTGAAGCCATCTTCACCACTAAAATCCCCACCAAAACCACGACGGCTACAATCGCAACACCAATCATTACATTTCGCCACTTCCGCCCCATTTTCCTCCTTGCACGCTAATTGACACTCATTATAGCAAATCCTTACTGCTTTTTGCAAAGAACTATTATGTTATTTTTACAACACTTTTATGCTTACCGCCGTTATTTCAGTGGAAAACCCTCCAAAACCCAACTTGACTTTTGAACACCGAAGGTATAATATAGAACCAGTATTAAAGTTAATTACGGACTGGATGCGAGGTGATGTCTGAATTACCAGAAAAACAAATCAAACGACTGCGCGGATTGATCCAAGAAGCCGAGACTAATCTCGCCGCTGCAAAGGAACTCCTTATCTCAGTATTAGGCGATGGGGATGCGATTACCGCACCCCGTGAAACTGTAGTTTCTAGTCCCGAAGGGAAAGTCATCGAAGGCGTTTTTGATGGTCAGATTATGATTGGACCAGACGGTAAAAACTATCCTGTTCCCGCCAACTACGCCTCCAAGTCCAAACTCATCGAAGGCGACATTCTTAAACTTACTATCACTCCCGAAGGTCGTTTTCTTTACAAACAAATTGGACCAGTTGAGCGCAAAGCTGTTATTGGTACCCTTGTACATCACGACGACAAATATTACATCGAAGTCGGTGGTCGCGAATACGAAATCCTCTACGCTAGCGTAACCTATTTCCATCTCCGTGAGGGTAATCAAGTTTCGGCAATCATCCCAGCCAACAACGAACAAGCCGCTTGGGCTGCCGTTGAGGCTGCACTCTAGATGGCGGTATTATATCGTAAGTATCGTCCCACCAAACTTGAAGATGTCGTCGGACAAGAGCAAGTCACTTCTGTATTAGCAAACGCCATTAAGTCTGGCAAGATTGCTCATGCTTTTCTTTTTATTGGTCCTCGTGGCACAGGTAAAACCTCTGTCGCGCGTATTCTCGCTCATGCTGTTAATGGTTTTGACTATCAAGTCGAAGATAGTTACCTCGATATTATTGAGATTGATGCCGCCTCCAACACCGGCGTTGATAATATTCGTGAACTCCGCGAAAAAGCCGTCATTGCTCCAACCAAAGGGAAATACAAAGTCTATATCATCGACGAAGTTCATATGCTCACCAAAAGCGCTTCTAACGCTCTCTTAAAAACTCTTGAAGAGCCGCCCGAACACGTCATTTTTATCATGGCAACCACCGATGCTCACAAAGTTCCAATTACAATTTCTTCCCGCACTCAAGTTCATACCTTCAAACTTGCCCGCCCCGAAATCATGCTCGAGCATCTCAAAACTATCGCCAAAAACGAGAATATCAAAATCACCGACGAAGCCCTTGAGATTGTTGTTCGCCGTGGTGGCGGTAGTTTTCGCGATTCGCTCAGTCTCCTCGACCAAATTGCTGCCCTTTCCGACCAAGAAATTACCGCCGAGGTTCTCAATCACGCACTCGGTCTACCGCAAGCCGAAATTATCCAAAACCTACTTGATAACTATGGTAAAAATGACGGTGCAAAGCTCCATCAACTCCTCCAAGATCTATTAAACTCTGGCATCCGACCAGAAGTCCTCGTTTCAGAGCTAATCACCACCATCATTTCTCAACCCAAACCTGAATTATTACCTTTACTCGCTAAACTACCAGATGTCGCACCACCTTTCCCCGAAGCCAAACTCCTCCTTGCGCTTCTCGGCAATAGCTCCGCCACCCCTCATCAAGCCCAAGCTCGCCAACCACAACCAAACCCAATCAAAACCGCCCCTGCAACCCCACCAGAGCCTTCAGAAGCATCAGCAAAATCCGTAGAGCCATTAGACCCAGCTCCGACCTCAAAAGGGCAAAATTTCGGCTGGTCTGACCTCCTAGAACGCATCCAGGGCCTCAATTTAGCAATTTATAGCCAACTCACCAAAGTCGACTATGAGTTTGATGGTCAAACTCTTCATCTCTATCCTGCGCAGAAATTCACCAAAACCATCCTTGAAAAGCCCAACAATAGCCAGATTCTCACTCGCGAGCTCGGAAATATTGCGCTCGTCATTCACGAAATTGGCGCACGAAAAGCCTCAGAAGACCAAACAATCTCTCAAATCTCTGCTATAATGGGTAATGTACAAGAGATTAAAGAAGACTTACCGTTTTAGCCACTCAAAATCAAAAGTCACCAACATCTCTGCGCTATCGACTTAAAGGAGGCATATGGAACCAACGACCGAAAAAGATGGTGCGCGCATACCGCCACAAGACCTAGAAGCTGAAAAATCACTCCTCGGCGCCCTACTATTATCCGACGCCGCATTCCCTAACATCCTTGAACAACTCAAAGCCTCTGATTTTTATGACCCTCGTCACGTTGATATCTTTAAGGGTATGACCGACCTTTATACCCAGCATCGCCCAATCGACCTTATGACCTTAACATCCGAACTTAAAAATCAAAAAACTCTCAAACGTATCGGTGGCGCACCCTACCTCACCGAACTCACCAACTTCGTTCCTACCGCCTCACACGTCGAGGCTTATGCCGACCTAGTTGCTGGAGCAGCCTTGCGTCGTCGCCTCATCAAAGCTGGTACCGACATCGCGACTGAAGCCTACGACGGTACCAAAAGAATCGAAGATCTCATCGGTAAAGCCGAAAAAAATCTCTTTGAAGTCTCAGACAAAACCATAAAATCCGACTACAACAAGCTCGAAGACCTCCTCGACGAAGCTTATGAACGCATCGAAGAACTTCACCGTAATAAAGGAGCCTTACGTGGCCTAAAAACTGGCTTCCGCGACCTTGACAAGAAAACTGCTGGCTTCCAAAAAGGCGATCTTATTATCATTGGCGCTCGTCCTGCCATGGGTAAAACCACCTTCGCCCAAAACCTCGCCTACAACGTCGCCACAC
Source organism: uncultured Candidatus Saccharibacteria bacterium (assembly GCA_948514425.1). GTDB lineage: Bacteria > Patescibacteriota > Saccharimonadia > Saccharimonadales > Saccharimonadaceae > Nanosyncoccus. The sequence goes on along the minus strand of CAOQYN010000016.1, from coordinate 9,846 downwards.
GCAACGGCGACGGTCGAGGCGTCCTCTTCTTCTCTATGGAGATGGCTAAAAACGAAATCGTTGACCGTATGATTTCTGACATTGGCGGTGTTGATGCTTGGCGAATCCGCACCGGCAACATCGAAAATGAAGATTTTGCACGCATTGGCGACGCGCTCGCCGAAATGAGCGAAGTTCCGCTTTATCTTGACGATACTAGCTCCATGACAGTACTAGAACTACGTAACAAAGCCCGCCGCGCCTGGCACGATCACAATATCAGCATGATCATCGTTGACTATTTACAGCTGCTCCAAGGCTCTGATCGTTACGCTGGGAATCGTGTTCAAGAGGTAACCGAAATCTCGCGCGGACTCAAAACACTCGCTAGGGAATTAGAGATTCCAGTCATCGCATTGGCTCAGCTTTCGCGCGGCGTTACTGGTCGTGACGACCCTCGTCCTGTACTTTCTGATCTACGCGAGTCTGGTTCTATCGAGCAGGATGCCGATCTCGTCATGTTCCTCCACCGCCCCGACTATTACAAACAGAATAGCGACGACTTCGTACCAACCAACATTACCGAGCTTATCCTCGCCAAACACCGTCATGGACCAGTCGGCAAAGTCGAACTCTACTTCCACCCCGAACTACTTCGCTTCATGTCGCTCGACAAAGAACATGAATAGTACAAAACAAACCATACGTGCTATAATATATACGTGAAGAAGTTAGTATTTTCCAAACTCTTTCTCTATCGCTATCGTTTCGTGATCGGCTTTATTTTGCTCAGTACAGCTTATCTGGGTATACTTTTTGGGCTACCTCTACTCTCTCCAGCCGGCATCTCCGAAGCTGAAATGCAATCTGCGACTAGTTCCTACGCCCTCCAAATTGATGCAGTCTTTCGTGGAGACATCGTCGATTTGCCTTACCGCGTACTCCAAAAACTATCTATTATGACTTTCGGTCTCACTGTCTACGCCATCAAGCTTCCTAGTATCATCATTGGCGCTATGCTTGGCGGTCTTTTAATCTTACTTCTCAACCGCTGGTTCAAAACCAACGTTGCGTTGTTTGCTTCAATTCTCGCAGTCTTATCCGCCTCATTCCTGTACCTTGCCAGCAGCGGCACTCCTTTGATTATGATCGTTTTTTGGCCAACTCTACTCCTCTGGCTCGGCTCCAAAATCCAAGGCGTAACCAAACCCAAACCAATGTATTGTTTCGTCTTCGCCTTCGCCCTCCTTGCCTCGATTTTTACGCCATACATGATCTACCTTGCTGGGTTTATCGTACTTTTTGCCTTCGCACACCCTCATCTACGCTTTACCATCAAAACCCTCCCCACTTTTCCGCTCGTACTTACTATTTTTATCATCATTACCGGCTTAGCTGCTGCTGTTATGGCGGCCTTTATTAATCCTAATATCATCGCCGAATTACTGCTCACACCTAATTTCTCAATTTCGGGTTTCCTTAACAATATCCAAGCTGCTTTCTTACCCTTCTTCGCTTGGAACACTACGCTTGATAGTTCTTTTCTCTCGCCATTCATTGGACTTGCCTCTGTCGCACTCGCCATTATCGGCCTCCTGTCTACTTCCAAAGGCTTTTTCGCTTCACGCAACTCAATCGCAATTTGCCTCATTATTTTCACCATCTTTCTTTCCGGCCTCAATCCCGAAGCTGCTATCCTAGTCCTACTCCCTATGGCCATTCTCATCGCGCATGGCCTACGTTATATCCTTGCCAAATGGTATGATCTCTTTCCAGGCAACCCTTATGCGCGCATCTCAGCCATTTTTCCCATCGGCCTCTTCCTTGGGATCATGATCACAGGCGGCATTACACACTTTATGTACGGCTATCGTTACATCCCTATCGTTGCCGACAAGTTTCATGATGATATCAAACTACTCGATATTAATCTTGAGCCGGGCACCACACTTTATGTTTCAGACACCATCGCTTACGACTTCTATCAAATCCTTGACCAACAAGGTAAATACACCGTCATACATGAGCTCCCAGAGAATCTCACAGATTTACCACAACAGTTTGCTACTCTTGGCCATACAGAAGTTTCTGCTAATATCGAGCGCATTATTACCTCGCCAAAGTCTGATAATTCTGATAGAATATACGTATATAATACTAGTCAAACTACAGAAGAATAAAAGGAGTTATAATTATGGGCGCAACTATGGACCAGATGAAAGTCCTAAATCAATTGCGTAAGGCACAAAAATCTCTCAAAAATGAGATCGTTGAAGTTGAGGCTGGTGATGGTGCAGTTACAGTGCAAATCACGGGCGAGCTCAAGATCAAAAATGTCAAAATTGACCCAGAGAAAATCAACCTTAATGATATTTCCGAACTCGAACACTGGATCGAAGATTGTATGCGTGATGGTTATGCCAAAGCACAAGAAATCGCTACCGATAAAATGAAGCCCCTCATGGGCAATTTGGGTAACTTAGGATTATAAAAGGAGTCAAGCGTGATAGACAAAATTGAACTCAGCGGCAATAACTATAAAATCTCTGATAGTTTCCATAAATACGCAACCAAACGCATCGGTAAACTAGACCGCTATCTACCACGCGGCAACAAAAAAGACGTTATCGCTAAAGTTATCATTACCGAAGTTGATCGCGCCCACAATAACAAATACGAAATTTCCGTCACCATGGAGATACCAGGTGGCAAAGTTATTACCGCCAAAGACGAATGTTCTAACGTTTTTGCTGGCATTGATATCATCGAAGCCAAGCTAAAAGGTCAAATTCGCCGCTTCAAACTCGAAACTACCCCACATCTTTCAAAAAAGGGACTAAAGAACCTGTTTATCAAGAGAAGTTAATGTGGTATAATGGGGGCATAATTTGTGGAGATTTGACCAATGGTGAACAAACCAAACCCGGCCGATGTTGACGCGAAAGCAAAAAAAGTAGCTCAGACCAAGCCGCATACCCCAAAAGAGAAAAAACCGACAGACAAACTTGCCGATAAAACTTTGTTGACTCGTATTTTACAAAGTATCTTTGGCGATGCTCAGAAAAAGATCCTCAAGCGCATGTACAAAAAGACATTGCAGATTGGTGCACTTGAATCTAAATATGAAGCTATGTCAGACGAAGAGCTGGCCAACCAGACTCAAATCCTCAAGAGCAAACTTAAAACTGGCGATCAAAAGGAACTCGACGCGATTTTGACCGACGCCTTCGCCGTCGCCCGTGAGGCTAGCAAGCGCATTCTTGGTATGCGTCCATACGATGTTCAACTGATTGGTGGTATGGTACTACATGAAGGATGTGTGGCTGAGATGAAAACTGGCGAGGGGAAGACTCTCGTTGCTATGCTCCCAGCCTACCTCAACGGTTTAACTGGCAAAGGCGTACATATCGTAACGGTCAACGACTACCTCGCCCAACGCGACGCTGGCTGGAATGCCCCAGTTTACCATTTCCTCGGTCTCAGCGTCGGAGTAATTATCAATCAATCCAGTTTCGTCTACGACCCCGAATACGAGAATGAAGAACATGAAGACGAACGCTTCAAGCATCTCAAACCAGCTACGCGGAAAGAAGCCTACGCAGCAGACATTACTTACGGTACAAACAACGAGTTCGGTTTCGATTATTTGCGTGATAACATGGTTAGCGAACCACAGTTTTTGAGGCAACGCGGCCTAAATTATGCTATCGTTGACGAAGTTGACTCAATCCTCATTGACGAAGCCCGTACTCCACTCATCATCTCTGCTCCAGCTGGCGACAACCCCGATGCATATTACCAGTTCGCCAAAATCGCTGCACAACTCAACGAACAAGATTATGTCTTTGATGAAAAACGTCGCAGCGTAACTTTAACCGATCAAGGCGTTGAAAAAGTCCAAGAGCTACTTGGCGTCAAAAATCTATACTCCACTAAACACACCCGACTCGTCTACCATCTCGAGCAGGCTCTTCGCGCACAAATCGTTTTCAAGCGTGACAAAGATTACGTTGTCACAAACAGTGGCGACGTTGTCATTGTTGACGAACATACTGGTCGCCTCATGCAGGGTCGACGATACAATGAAGGTTTACATCAAGCCATCGAGGCTAAAGAAGGTGTAGCCGTCAAACAAGAGAGTATGACCTTAGCAACCATCAGTTTCCAGAATTTCTTTAGGGTATACAACAAACTATCGGGTATGACCGGTACCGCCTTTACAGAAGCCGAAGAGTTCCAACAAATTTATGCATTAGATGTGATTCAAATTCCACCCAACAAGCCTATTCAGCGCGTCGACAAAGATGATTTAATTTACCGCACTGAAGCAGCTAAACTCAAAGCAATCGCCACCGAAATCAAAAAATACCACGACCGTGGTCAGCCAGTACTTGTCGGTAGCGCCAGCATCGCCAAAAATGAAATGATCGCCAAATATCTTGACAATCAAGGCATCAAATACGAACTACTTAACGCCAAGAATAACGAGCGCGAAGCCGCAATTATCGCCAAGGCTGGTGAGAAAGGAGCTGTCACTCTCGCGACCAACCTCGCTGGACGCGGTACAGACATCAAACTCGGTGCAGGCGTCAAAGAACTCGGCGGATTAGTCGTCATCGGATCAGAGCGGCATGACTCACGTCGCGTCGACAATCAGCTCCGCGGCCGTGGCGGTCGCCAAGGCGATCCTGGCACCACACAATTCTTTGTCAGCTGTGAAGACGATTTAATGCGCATCTTCCAAGGTGATCGCATCGCCACACTCATGAGCCGCCTCGGAGTTGACGAAGATACGCCCATTCAAAATAAAAGCGTCTCAAAAACTCTCGAAGCCGCTCAAAAACGTATTGAAGGTTTCAATTTCGATTCCCGCAAAAATGTCGTTCAGTACGACAACGTCATTAATCGACATCGCAAAGCCGTCTATGGTATGCGTCGTAAAATTCTCGACGGCGAAAATATTCATGATGAAATCCAGCACTTAATACAGGTTACTGCTGAGGATTTAACCGCAGATAGTGCTCGCACAAACAAGAAATTCAACGAAGAGTTTCGTAGTATTTTCGACATTGATGAAAATACCGTCAATAAAATCGGGGAAATGCGCAAAGCTTCCGACCGCGCCAAATCTGCCCTGACCGAAATCAAACAAAAATATGCTGAAAAAGAAGCTGAATTCGGGGCTGAAACTATGCGCAAAATTGAACGCGAAGTCTACCTCAAAATCCTTGATACGCTCTGGATGCAACACCTTGAAAACATGCAACACCTTCGTGAGGGCATCCATTGGCGTAGCATTGGTCAACGTGATCCGCTTGTCGAATACCGCAGCGAATCGCAAAAATTATTCGACGGTCTCGAAAAAGCTCTACGTGAAGAAGTCCTCAAAATCCTCCTTAGCCTCACCAAACAAGAAGCTATTGCTGAAGGGATTACTGATGGCGAAGAGTATGACACCGAGCTTACCAAAATGGCCGAAAGTATGACCGAAAAAGGCGTTAACGAAATTTCTGCTGGCGAGAAAAAGCTTGATAAAGAATTCGGTGAGAATAACACCAACATAAATCATTCCACCGTTAATCAACAACGCAACGCTGCACGCAAGGACAAGAAGAGGCAACGCCAAAATAAAAAGAAAGGGAAACAGCAATAAAACACTCCGCCGAAGAGATCGCCTTAGCTTCTGGCGCGAAAGGTTTGCTCATTGACGTTCCAGATGCTAGTGTCATGAACGTGAAAATTCAATTTCGCGCTGGTATGCGTTATGCTAAAAAACCAGAAGTCTATGAAATTGCTCACATCGTCGAACATCTCGCCTTTGGTGCCAATGCTAAATATAGTAGCGAACAGGCTTTCGAATCTGACTTCACCAAAAATGGTGCTTATCATAACGCCTGGACCTCGGATTTTTCAGTCTGTTACGAAAGCGAGTGCGCCGATTTTGAATGGGATCGCATTATGGAATTACAACGAGTCGCGATTACTAGTCCAAAATTTAATGATGAAGAGCTACAAAGCGAAAAAGGCAATGTCAAAGCCGAACTAACAGGCTACATGAATGATTACTGCCGATTACTTTGGCCAAAACTACAGCAAATGCTCGGCGAGAATATCCCAAATCTCCAAGAACGCATCAAAACTATTGCCAACATCGAGCTCAAAGACATTCGCGAACATTATCGTCGCACCCATACTGCGCACAATATGCGTTTTATCATCGCTGGCAACCTCAAACATCGCAAACGCAAAATCATCAAAATGCTTAGCGACTGGGAATTAAAACCTGGGGAGAGGTTTGAAATTCCTTATGACGAACTACATGATGCTAATCCAGTCCTAATCCGACGCAAAGACGCTAGCAACATCACTTTTGCTTTCTCCTGGGTCATCCCACGCAAACTCACCCCACCCGAAATCTACGCCATGAGTTGCCTCAACCATATCCTCACTGGCACCATGAGCAGCCGAATCCTTGGTCAGGCCCGCAAGCATGGGCTCGTCTATGGTATGGGTAGTGACGTTAATAATACTTGGCACAATGCCTCTTGGGATTTTGATGGCGAAGTAAATGCGGAGAGCGCCGAAAAACTTTTCAACCTCATTCATAAAGAAATCAAAAAGATCATAGAAGGCGAAATCAAGGATACCGATGTCGAAGCTGCCAAATCTTATGCTACTGGACGTTATCAAATGGGGGCCCAAACCGTCAATCAAATTTCTGATTATTACGCTGATGGATATTTTACTAACGGTACTCTCGAGCGCTATGACCGTATGCCAGGACTCATTCGTAACATTAAGAAAGAAACTATCGTACAGCTCGCCCAAGAATTCATAAAGAGCAACATCCATGGTCTCGCCGCTGTCAGTTCAGTCGAAAAAGCCCTCATCAATGATCTTGATACAAAACTAAAATTTGACAGCAGAAATCAGGAAGTATAATCAGTTATGGCGGATATCAATCAAAAACAATTATCACAACTACGCTCTGAGCTCGCCCATGCTTGGCAGAAACTGCAACTCGAAGCAAAAATCACGCAAGCTGCAGAATTAGAAGCTCAAGCTGCCGAACCAGAATTATGGCTCAACCCCGGAAACGCCAAACAAGTCAATGAAAAATTATCGCATCTTAGTGCCGAAATTGAACCTTGGAAATTACTTCGCGCTCAGCTAAACGATCTTGACGAACTTTTACAGCTTGCAGGCGAAGATCTCGACGACGAAATCCACGACCAGTTAGATGCCATCGCTCAAAAACTTACAACCCTCAAAAAAACCTTGCGTTTTACTGGGAAATACGATCACAACAACGCAATTTTGCGCATCACAGCTGGCGTTGGCGGCACCGAGGCTATGGACTGGGCGGGTATGCTCGAACGCATGTATCTTAGATGGTGCGAAAGCCAACACTTCCATACCACCTGCATCGAACGCACCACGGGCGAAGAAGCTGGCATCAAAACCGCAGTTTACGAAATCAATGGCGCCAACGTTTACGGACTCTTAAAAAGCGAGCATGGTGTTCATCGGCTAGTTCGCTTGTCTCCTTTCAATGCCGACAATCTCAGACAAACCAGTTTTGCTCTGGTAGAGATATTGCCAGTCATCGATAACGACGATACAGTCAAAATTAACGATAAAGATCTGCGCATCGATGTCTATCATTCTGGCGGTCATGGTGGCCAAAGCGTAAACACTACAAATTCCGCTGTCAGAATTACGCATTTACCAACAAATACGGTCGTTGCAATCCAAAACGAGCGCTCCCAGCTTCAAAACAAAGAAAAAGCTATGGAGATCTTACGCGGCAAACTAGTTCAAATGCAACAAGAACAGCATGCTGAAAATATTGATAAGCTCCGGGCTGGCGAATCAGCCAAATGGGGGCAGCAAATTCGCAACTATGTCTTGCAGCCCTACAAACTCGTCAAAGACACCCGCACCAAGCACGAAAACAAAGACCCTGAAGCTGTCCTCAACGGCAAATTTGATGATTTCATCGACGCTTTCCTCGAAAATCAACTTCCAGAAACAAAATAGCACATTGTCAGCCCATTTAGCTTGTGGTATTATAAGGACATGATACTGCTTGACCGTATTACAAAAACTTACCCTGGCGATGAAGAACCAGCGCTTGACAATGTGTCATTACACATTGAGCCGCACGAGTTTGTTTTTTTGGTTGGTAAATCCGGCGCAGGCAAATCAACTCTGATTAAAATGATTACCAAAGAAGAGCAACCTGACTCCGGCAAAATTGTCGTCGGTGGTATTGATCTTGATTATGTTAAAAAACGTCATATCCCACACTACCGTCGACGCCTTGGCGTAGTCTTTCAGGACTACAAGCTCTTGCCAACGCGTACTGTCTTCGAAAACGTCGCCTTTGCCCTCGAAATTGCAGGTATGAAAAACCGCGAAATTATGAAAACCGTTCCAAAAGTTCTTGACCTTGTCGGACTCGCAGATAAAACTCACAAATTCCCAGCCCACTTGTCTGGCGGTGAACAACAGCGTGTTAGTATTGCACGCTCGGTAGCTAGACAGCCCAAAATTCTCATCGCCGATGAGCCCACCGGTAACCTCGACAAATTAACTCGCCAAGAAATCATCGAGCTATTACAGAGAATTAACGACTTCGGCACGACCTTACTTGTCACAACTCACGACGAAAGCATCGTTAATAATCTCAGTAAACGCGTAGTCACACTAAAATCCGGTCGAGTCGTCGATGATCAAAAAATGCATGGCGTCTACAAACTTGACGCTGAACCCGTCGCAGAGCCTACTCGACCACTCGTTGTTCCAGGCATGTTCATGGGGCACCCGACAAAGCAAGAAATCGTACGCAAAGTCACTCATGCCAGTGAGGAGGCCAAACTCAAAATCCAACATTCTGGACATGGCAAAGTCTCAAAAAACGCAGCTAATTCAGCCAAAACTACCACAAAAAGTACAGCCAAAAAACCCAGCAAGAAGCTTTCAGGCAAAAAACTTGCTCAAGATTCTGCTAACCAGTGGTACGCTGCTAGTCGACCGCTCAAAGCCGCTCCCAAACTCAGTGATTTTAGCCTCGGGCAGACCGTTAAATTGCGTCCCGCGCCCAGTATGAGCAAGCTCGCCCGTCCAAAGTCTGTTTCGCAAGCACAAACCAAACGAGTAGTTTAGAAAAATAGGGGTGGAAAAGATATGACAGCAAGAAAAAACGAAAAAACCAAACTTTCACGACGCGAAACTAAGGCTCACCTTAAAACCTTAGTTGAAAATAGCAACGTCAGTCATGTCCGCAACGCGGGCAGGGTCATGAAATATGGTATGGCTAGCTATACTCGCAATATCTGGCTTAGCATCGCCGCAACTCTCGTCATGACAATCACTCTCGTCATCTTAATGATTACTGTTTTTGCTAGTTTAATTCTGAGCGCCACGGCCGACACCATGCGCCAAAAAATCGATATTACCGTCTTCTTCACTCCAGGCACTGATCCAGCCGCACTCACCGAAATGGCCAACAAAATGGAAGCCGAAGACAATGTGACTCACGTTGAGATCGCCGATTCTGAAACTGAGTATCGTAATTTTATCGCCGACAATAGTGATAACGCCGAGCTCCTTGCTGCACTACAAGATGAGTCAATGTATCAACTTATGCTCAGCACTATGCAAGCTACTATGCGCATCAAAGTCGCCGACCCTAACAATCTAGATAGTGTTCGCTATCTCGTAGAACACGACGTCGAATTCCAAAGTCACCTTGATAGTGAAAAAGAACCAACCTACAACGTCAATCAAGCTGAGATTGAAACAATTAATTCATGGGCAACGATTGCTAAAAACGGCGGTCTCGTACTCGGTGCAGTTTTCCTA
>CAOQYN010000015.1 GCA_948514425.1 uncultured Candidatus Saccharibacteria bacterium | reverse complement strand
TCCTAAGGTTGATAGCCAGGTTTTGACCCTTAGACCACTGTCTACGCCTCAGATTGATGATACAGTTTTTTCAATAATCACTCAGGGCTTCTCTAATCCTCGCAAAAAACTTAGTGCCAATCTTGCCAATAACCAACATAGCAAGACCGAATGGGAAGAGATTCTGCAGCATGAAAGCATTAATCCCAATGCCCGCGCCGAAGATCTCAGCCTTTGGGACTGGGAGACGCTTTATCAACAAAATAACTCGAAAAAAACTCTTGCAAAAAAATAACATAAGCGCTATAATATCAATAAATTGCATAAACATAACAAATAGGAACACAAAAAGGGAGGCACGATGAACCCCGAAGAAAACAATCCATTATCAAACTCATTCGCTACTGGCGGAATGATTGGGGGAACAGACCCAACACCAAACATGAACAGTATGCCGATGTCAGACAATCTTGCTTCAGCTCAAGAAAGTCTCACCGCTGCTGGCATGGCTGCAAATCAAAATGCTAGTGGAGCCATGGGATTTGATCAGATTGCCGCGACCGATCCTAATTCGACGGCTCTCCCTCCAGTTGAGGAACCTTTGGTTCCAGCTGCCCCCGTTCCTGGATCAATTGGCAGCGCTGTTTCGGTGCCTCCAGCCGATCCGATTGCTGCCCCTGCTTTTGGTGTTACAAATGACCAAACTCCAGTCTCTGGAGCGGTTCCTGCACCAGATGTTTCTCCTGCAACTGCGCCATTTAACCCCTTTGCTCCCAATAATGCCTCCTCTGCTCAGCCAAATTCTGCTGCTGATCTAAGCCCAGCCCCCACTGCTTCCGCTCCTCAGCCAGCCCCTGCCCCCATTCCTATGGGCGCCGACAAGCCAAAAGCTAAAGCTCCATCTGGTCTCCTAGTTCCGCTTCTCGCAGGTTTCGCTATTATCGCTTTGATTGCTGCGGTTACTTTCTTTATCCTTTGGAATAACGAAAAAAATAAAGTCAAGCCTCCAGTTTATTATCCACAAGTTTCTGATGAAAATTCTAATTCCTCAATCGCAATCTTGTCTTGCCGTCGCAATGAAAACCATGAAAGCCCATCTGGTAGTGGTGTGACCGAAGTCAGTTTAAGCTACACTGGCGACAAGCTTAGTGCATATTCCTCAAAACTTTCCCTCAACTTTGGAAGTGAAGACGACACCAATGCTATGCGCGATGCCAATGCTGGTACCGTTGAAAGTATGGCGGCACTGGTTGGTGGCACACTATCAGTCACCGGCAACGCGGACGGAACGAACTATACATACGATATCACTTCTCAAGACGGCACCGAGCTTGCAACTAATGATGCCATGAATGTTATTTACGGCACAACTGAGGGTGAGCCTTCTCTAGCATTGGCTGACGTTCAGGCAAAGTACGAAGCCGAAGGCTTTGTCTGTACTGAAGACTAGTCTATCCTAACACCCTAGATCTGAGTTGTGATCTAGGGTGTTTTTGTGCTATAATAATACATATGTCAAAAGTTTATCTCTGTACAGCAATTCCTTACGTTAATGGCGATCCCCACATTGGGCACGCCATGGATTATCTTCTGGCGGACACTTATGCGCGCTATCGGCGTACTCGTGGTGATGAGGTGCGTTTGCAAGTTGGCACTGACGAACATGGCAACAAAGTTTATAGCTCTGCACAGAAAAATGGCCTTAGTGTAGAAGCTTATTCTACTGAAAACTCCCAAAAATTCCAAGATTTTATCAAAAAACTTGATATTAGCTATACTGACATTATTCGTACCACCGATGCTGAGCATGTACGTCGCTGCCAAGAGATTTGGAAGCAGCTTAAGCCGCATATTTATGCTGCGGATTATGACGGTTGGTATTGTGAAGGCTGTGAAAGCTTTGTCACGCAAAAAGAATATGACGAAAATGGTGGTATTTGCCCCGACCATCAAAAACCATATCAACGCTTGACTGAAAAAAATTATTATCTCCGTATGGATGATTTCCGAGATACGATTCGATCTAAAATCGAAGCCGACGAAATGCTTATTTTACCAGAATTCCGTAAGCAAGAAATACTACGTCTCCTTGAAGATACTCCTGACATTTCGATCTCGCGCCCCCGTAAACAACTCAGTTGGGGAGTACCGGTTCCAGATGATGATTCGCAAGTGATGTACGTATGGGTGGATGCACTCAGCAATTATATTACCGTTTTAGAGTATCCCGACAAGGATATATCTGACTGGTGGCCAGCAACGGCGCAATTTGTCGGTAAGGATATTCTACGTTTTCACGCTATCACCTGGCCTGCTATTTTGCTAGGCCTAGGGCTTGATTTGCCACGCAAAATTGTCTCGCACGGTCACGTACTCTCTGATGGGCAAAAAATGAGTAAAAGTATTGGTAACGTCATCAACCCCATGGAAGTTCTGGAGCGTCATGGGCTTGATGCTTTTCGCTATTATTTCCTACGCCACGTAGATACTTTTACTGATTCTGATTTTACTTGGGAAAAATTTGATGAGGCTTACAATAATGAACTTGCCAACGATCTGGGCAACCTCGTACAGCGCCTCGCAACGCTTTGTCATAAAAACAGTATTGCCGGATTTTCAGTGGCCGGAGATCCAGATAGTACATATTGTACTTTGATGGATAAATATGAATTCTCAAAAGCCTTTGACTATGTTTGGAAACAAGTTCAACAGCTCAATAAGGACATAGACCTTGCAAAACCTTGGGAGCTAGCCAAGAATGGCGAAATTGATAAGGTTAAGGCGGTTTTGTCCACACTAGTTAGCGACCTGCTAAAGGTTGCTCAGTTACTAGAGACATTTTTGCCAGAAACAGCAGGAAAAATCAAAGCTATATTTGCTACTGGTACAATTATTCCACCTAGTCAGCCACTATTTCCGAAAGCCTAGGATCACAGGCTCAGTATTCATTATATGTATCTGCGGTAGCACTGTGTAAGACATTGTACATACAACGTACATATAATGTCTTACATTATATCTTCAGCCAATACTTTTTCCCGCTCAAGATATCATAATTAATCAATCTGTAATCCTTCAGTACACCTTTTTCTTCAATTTCATTGTTTCTCGAATACGTTGGTGCTAATATGGGCGATTCTTCGCAGACTTGGCTTGCCAAGTAAACTAACGGCGGCATTTCAACATCCAGTAATTGATACAAAGTATTCATCAAGCAGTTCGGCGTCACTACTGGCAAATCGACCCCCGCGGCATCAATTTCAAAGCCCCTAGCCAGATTTAATTTTTCCACTTCTTTTTCAGTATATAGTCCATTTAAGTCAAAGTTTGCATAGATAAAATATGGTGTCAGGTGTGCTAGATCAATCAGCTCTGGGTTGTTGGAATCAACATACTCATTCAGAATTGCTGGTGCATGGTCACCAAACCATACCATTACCGTTTTTTCCTCTAACTTGTCCAATTCTGCAACGAATTCTCCTAAGTACTGATCTGCATGATGTACGGTCTCAAGATATGCCTCGAACATTTGAGCACTAGCGGTTACATTCAGTAGCTTAAAGTTACGCCTCTCATATTTAGCTGTATCATATGGCATATGATTCTGCATCGTCGCTATCGTTATTATATGTTTATCGTCACCGTTCTTTAGGACCGACAAAGCCTCCCTATACGTTTCACGATCGCTAATATAAACCCCATTAGCTTCATGTTCGTTATACTGTATAGTCTTCTCATCTATAAAGCTATCAAAGCCCATCCTTCCATACACCGTACTGCGCTTATACATTGAGCCATCATAAGGATGGATAGCTGTGCCGCTAAAGCCGTCGCTGACAGCATTCCCAACTAGACCTGGAATATTATTTAATTTCGACAAAGAGGTGACGTATGGCGTAGTTTGCGCCCAATAATTCGACAAACCCGTCAATACCTCAAACTCAATATTAGCCGTTCCTCCACCATATCCTGGGGAATACATATATCCACTCGGGTATTTCGAGAAAATCTTGTGCAAGTTGGGCACCACATCCCCACCAGTATGCTTATAGCGTTCGCCCAGTATCTCTGGGTCTATAAAGCTCTCATCTAATACTACTATAATATTGTCCGCAACTTGATCAAGTGAAACTTTTTTATTCTCCGATGGGTCAGTGTATTGTTCTGCTATATTGGCAATTGCCGCCTCACCATAATCATCCGGCTCAGGCTCTTGAAAACGTCCTAAATTATATAAGAAAGCAATGATGAAACCGTTATCGGCAAAATCGTCTTTTTGATTCCAATGTGCAAACTTCAAATCCGTAATCCACTCACTATTTTCGCGCTCACTGTCATCTTCATAGTGCATAACAGGTCGCGCAAGCATTAAGAGCCCTGCCAGCGCAACCATCGTCCACGCCACTCTCGGCAGTATACTATGTCGTTCCCACCACTCTGCATTCTTTGTATGTGGCCCAAAAACCCTCCGCATTCCACACTCCAGTATTACTGACCCAGCCAAAATCAACAGCGCTCCGATCACTAGCCTAGTGATCGACCAAGGATCAATGAACTGCACAATCGTTCCAGCTTGATCGGCCATTAAAAAATCTTCCGGCAACAATGGCGCATCTCGATAATTAAATTTTTGCGTATTGATGTACATTAGAATACTGCAGAGTACAAAGCTAATGCCAACCGTCAAAAACGGCCGCCAAGTCACAGCTGCAATTACACACATGACCAACAAAATTACCGTGTAGCTGTATCCTGCCAAAACTGGCTTATGTTGTATAAAATTCCAGACTACATCCGCATCTTTAGAATATTGTTGCCACAAAATATACCATGTAAAAATAGCTGCAAAGAATACAAGCACTAAGGTTGAAATTAATACCCTCAATACCGCTGGCATTGCTTTGCGAGATTTCGATGTATCCTCATCTGCATTCTCCTTTCTGTCTTCAAGAACTGATCCTTCCAGAGGCTGAGAGGTTTTTTTACGGGGGGCTGTTTTAACCATAATAACATTATAGCATATTACTCAGTTACGCTCTAACTAAAAATAACACCCAAATGAGTGCTATTTTTAGTTAAGAGTCAAATATTACTCTTGATTGTAATCGTCGCAGTTGTAGCCTTGACCAGCTAACTTTGTCGACAAATCTGATAGCCAGAAGCCTAGCACACCGCCAACCATCGGCATGACAATGTACGCCGCTAAAGCCAAGCCTGCTAAGTTCATTAGTTCGCCGATACCATCAGCGGTCGTTGGTAGAATCTGATACATCAAAGCCGCCGCTGGGTTGAAGATAAAGCTGTTCTGTACGGCAAAGAAGTTTTGCGCAATCACGATACCAAGAATGATGGCGAGCGTGACACCGCTAGCTACAGTCATCGCAAAGGTGATTGGACTCTTGCGTGCAAAGCGCAAAGCGCGCGCGAACATGAACGCAATCACGATCGCTCCAAGCAATTCGACTAAAGCAACTGACCAGAAAGTCTCACCACTGATCTCTGCCATAATCGGTAACTCAAAACTGGTTTCACTACCAAGGCGGAATGCATTAACAATGATCAAACCAATCCAAGCCCCAAGTACTTGGGCTAAGATGTATAGTATGCCGCGGATTGCCGACATACGACGAGTCACCATCATCCCGACCGTTACCAATGGGTTTAAGTTTGCGCCAGACAATCCTACGATCGCCACATAAACGCCGACCATTGCCAACACAAAATAAAGTGGTTGAACACCCAAAGTAAGCATTAACATCATAAAGAACATTGTACCGACCAGCTCACCAATCAAAGCACCCCAAATCCGTGGGGACTTAAAGATGGTCAATACATTTTCATTCTTGTCACACTTTCGTGCGAAAAAACCCTTTAGAGAAGGTTCATTGACGCTGGCGGTCTGGACTGCTGGCGACTCTAACACTTCCTTCTTGGTCTCTGGTTTGGTTGTAGACTTTTTCATAGTCTTCTTTGGCTTTTGGTTTGCCATTATAACCTCCTTAACACTAATATTCACTCAATTATAGCACATCTCACGCTATGTGTGCTACAATTATAACCACGAACCAAAACTTAATGAATTAAAGGAGGTATGATGGGCATCATGGTGTCGAAAGATCTAGAGCAAAAATCAGAATTGAATCGCAGGATTGCTTCCGATTTGCGTGCTCGCACTGGGAATGCCGAACAGCTTCGTAACTCAGACTACGACGACGAAGTTGAAACCGATGACACGAAAAAAACCGGACGTTTTACATGGGTTTGGGTCGTGTTGATTATTTTGGCCATCATCTCACTTTTCTGTATTCTGTTTATTTAATCTTATTTTGATATGCTATAATATATAGTATGTCAGATGTGGAGAATTTGAAGCTTGAACTAAAAAAGCTAAACTGCGAATACGCTAAAATTAAAACTTTACCTCCAGAGGAAAGGGGCGATCTTGGACGCCAGATGAACGCCAGAAAGCAAGCAATCCTTGATCGTATTGCTGCGGCGGAAGCGGAGGCCGAAAGCGCCGCCGTTGAACCGCTTGATATTTCTGCTCCATCTGCTCCTAATGAGGCAATTCCTAAGATCAGGCGCGGCACAATACATCCCCTAATGGCGGAACTCGATCGAGTAATCGAAGTCTATTCCAGTATGGGTTTCGACGTAGTTGAGTCTCGTCAGCTTGACGACGAATATCACATGTTTGAGAGTCTTAACTTTCCCCCTGAGCATCCTGCCCGTGATGGCTACGATACTTTTCGTACCGCTGAGGGATTTATTCCTCCAGCACACACTTCGACTATGCAACATCGTATTTTGCAAAAATACAAGCACAAACTTGCAAGTGATAATCAGATTGCTACAGTTGTTCCTGGTCGTGTTTTTCGCAATGAAGACGTTGACGCGACGCATGAGCATACTTTCTATCAATGCGAAGGCGTTTTTGTCTCAGAAACAGCCACTATAGGGCAAATGTTTGGCGTTCTAAAACATTTTTTCGAAATTTATTACGGTCAAAAACTCAAAATCAAAACTCAGCCTGGATATTTCCCATTCACTGAGCCATCTGCAGAGTTACTGATCGAGAAACCTGCCAGCCTCGGAGGTAAGGGTGGAGATTGGCTTGAGATGTTAGGCTGTGGTATGATCCATCCGAATGTACTCAAAATGGCTGGCATTGACCCCAAAATCTATCACGGTTTTGCTTGGGGCGGAGGTATTGATCGTCTCGCCATGCTTAAGTATGGTCTTAGTGACGTCCGCTATTTTGAATCTGGCAAACTTGACTTTTTGAAGGAGTTTTAATGAAGATTTCACTTAACGCAATTAAAAATTATATTAATATCCCTGATTCCATTTCAGACCAGGAGCTAATCCAACGTATCGGTTCACGTCTTGTAGAAATCGAAGAAGTGATTGATTGGGCGCCAAAATACCAAGGCATCTACATTGTTAAGGTTGTAAGCTGTGAACCAATTCCCGATACGCACCTTCACCTCTGTCGCATCGATGCTGGTGAGATAAAAAAAGATTTAGTTGCGGATGACGGTCTAATTCAAATAGTTTGCGGTGCACCCAATGTCCATGCTGGCATGCTTGCTGTTTGGATTACACCTGGCAGTATTGTGCCAGATACTTATGGTAATGAAAACTTCAAGCTAAGTGTCCGTAAATTGCGTGGATACGAGTCATACGGCATGTTGGCTGGAGCAGATGAGCTAGGCTTCGACAATGAACATAAAGCAATTGCCGAAATCGACCCTAAGTTAGCTCAACCTGGCGATAGTTTTGCGGATATTTTTGGACTCAACGATTTGATTCTCGATGTTGAAAATAAATCACTTACGCATCGTCCAGATTGTTTTGGGCTAATCGGTTTTGCCCGAGAGGTTGCCGGAATTCTTGGCGAAAAATTTAGCGAACCCGCAGTATTTCAGGATTTACACCCAGAACTTAGTGCGAATGACGCCCTTAACATTAAAGTTACGATTACCGATGCTAAACTTTGTCCGCGTTACAGCTGCGCTGTATTCGAATTATCAGATAACCGACCTAGCAAATATCTAACTCTAGATTCAGTTTTTCTTGCAAAAGCGGGAATGCGCTCAATTGATCCTATGGTTGATCTGACAAATATCATCATGCTCAGCACTGGACAGCCACTCCACGCTTTTGATTACGATAAACTAGTGACGATCGGTCACACAGAACAACCAGAAATTATCGTTCGCGCGGCCAAGCCTGGTGAAGAAATGCAGTTATTAGACGGTAAGGTTGTCGAATGCACTACAGATGATATTTTAATCACTTCAAACAATATACCAGTTGCAATGGCTGGTGCAATGGGTGGTAAGAACACCGAGATCGATCCAGGTACGAAACGCGTTGTGCTCGAGAGTGCTACTTTCTCATTATACAACTTACGCAAAACTCAGATGGCTCACGGTATCTTCTCAGAGGCTATTACGCGGTTCACTAAAGGTCAACCAGCAGCTATGACTATGCCGGTATTGGCTGATGCTATCAGTCAACTTGGCGTCAAAACGTTGGCAGTAGCTGATGCTTATCCTGGCAGAGAAGAGCAAAGTGTTGTAAAAATTACAACAGACGAAATTAACCAGCTTCTCGGCACGGAGTATAGTACAAAAGAAATTACCAGCACCTTGGAAAATGTTGGTTTTAGCGTAGAAGTGCTTGATAGTAAGAATGAAGTATCGACGCTAGAGGTAACTTCTCCTCTCTGGCGCACAGATATTCATATCAAAGAGGATATTATTGAAGAAATCGGTCGTTTGCTCGGCTACGACAATATTAAACTCAGCCTGCCTGAAAAATTATTCATTGAGCCAGAAATTGATCCGATGATAAAACTAAAGCAGGAGTTGCGCAGTATCTTATCTTATCGCCTCTGCATGAACGAACTTTTGACGTATTCATTCGTTAGTCGTGATTTGATTACGAAAGTCGATCAGAGCCCAGAGGATTGTTATGAAATTGTAAATTCACTTTCCCCAGAGTTACAATGTTTTCGCACAGAAATTGCACCAAGTCTATTGGATAAAGTGCGTGAAAATCTAAAATCCGGGCATCGCGACTTCACTATCTACGAGATCAACCAAGTTGCTCGCAAGTCAAATGGTCTTAACGAAGAACATGTGCCAATTATAAGCACTCATCTCGGTATCGTTAGTCTTGGTGATTTCTATGCCCTAAAAGCCAAAATCTTAGCCTTATTCCGCGATCTCAAAATTAATATCGCCTACCACAACCTATCATCGGAAGCCTCTCGCCGCTATCCGTATCTTGAGGCTAAACGCTCTGCTGAGCTACTAATTGACGATCGTCCAGTCGGTGCTTTTGGCGAGATTAAAAATAGTGTCCTCAAGCGTTTTAAACTCGATCCTGTCGTGGCGGCATTAGAACTCGATTTGGACTTGGTAGCGAACGCTCCGCGTCTGTCGAAATCCACTATTAAACTCTCGAAGTTTCCATCAGTTGAACGTGATTTGACGCTCAAGGTCTCTAATGATATGCCGTTTGGCCGTATTCTTAACGCTCTTGACGCTTATCTTGCACAAAGCGGACTATATTATACTGTTTCGCCAGTTTCGATTTACCAACCCGAAGATTCTACAACTAAAAATCTCTCCTTCCACCTTAAATTCTCTGATCCTACGCGCACTTTGATATCTGAAGATATCTCTGCTATAATGGAGCACATACGCATGGAAGTGTCTAACGTCGGTGCAGAAATTGTTTAAAGGAGGCAAATGGAAGAAAAAACATTAAAAACCAGCTGGAAGCAGCGTATTATAATTTTGGTCATAGCCGTGTTATTATTGGGCTCAGTTGTATTGACCTATATGCTAGTCGTATTAAATGGAAGCAGTTCGTCATCGGATACGAATAGCGACGCGGAGATCGCAGAGCTTACCGAAGAGTATCAGAAAAAGAGCGAAGAGCTCGAAGCTGCCTCAAAACCACTTTCAGATAAATACTTTGACGAATTTTCAAAATATAAGTCTGAAGTTAAGGCCTACAATTCTGCCAACGCTAACGCCGCTGGACTTGAAACGAAGGACTTAAAGGTCGGCACTGGCAAAACCCTAGAAGAAGGCAATATGGATTATTCGGCCTACTATATTGGTTGGTGTGCCGATGGTAGTATTTTCGATTCGTCATTTAACGACAACGAAAATCCAACCAGTCTTAAAACGCCTCTCGACGCCTCAGTTGGCCTCATTGAGGGATGGAATCAAGGTGTCGTAGGTATGAAGCTCGGTGGAGTTCGCCAGTTGACAATTTCTGGCGCACTCGCCTATGGTGATACCCAAGAAATTTGTGGCGGCACAAATTCCCCATTAAAATTCATTATCTATGCATTTGAGACTGACCCCAAGCTCAAATCTCTTAACGATGAACTAGATGATATCTATATGCGTCTATATTACGCCTACTCTGGTGGGAGCAGTTTGTAAATGCTTAGTACAGCAGTCATCGGTGGTGGACCGGCTGCTCTAAGTGCCGCTCTTTATTTAGCTAGGGCAGGCAAAAAGGTTACTGTTTTTGAACGCGGGGAAATTGGCGGCGAGCTTAGCCGTATTGACAAGATTGAAAACTACCCGGGTTACGATGGTGCTGGGCGTGAACTTGCTGCTACAATGCGTCATCAAGTTGAAGCCGCTGGCGGTACCGTTTCTTACGGAGAATGCCAAAAGATCGCCCGTGACAAAAACGGAATTTTCAACCTAACTATTGATGATGAAGAAATTGAAGCACAGACGGTACTAATCGCAACTGGATCTGAACCGCGTCGTTTGAGCTTCGAAATTGATAAGCCTATATCGTATTGCGCTTTGTGCGATGGTACACTGGTAAAACATAAAAAAGTTGCCGTTGTTGGCGGCGGCAATTCCGCATTTCAGGGCGCTCTATACCTTGCCCCCATAGCTTCTGAAATATCCATTATTTCACGTTCCAAAATTAAAGCAGACCAATATTTGCGTCGCAAGATTTGTGAATTACAGAACGTCATAGTTCGTGAAAATCTTGAACCCAACCCAGAAATATTAAACGCTTTTGATCACGTCTTTGTCTTTATTGGAACTAAACCCGCCACGGGTTGGCTCAGAAGCTTAACCAGCGATAAGATGGAGACTAATTTCTTAAAATTCAACATTACGAAAAGTTATAAATTATTTGACGCTGCAGGCTACGTTACTACTGGTGGCAAAAAACGTAGTGCGCATGCCACTAGAATCCCTGGCTTATACGCCGCTGGAGATGTTCGATCTGGCGCCGTCAAACAAGTTGTCGCTGTAGCTGGCGATGGCGCCGAAGCAGCAATTGAGATTATTGATTGGTTAAGCTGATACTTAATTCTATGCGCGAAAGTTTTTATTTCTATGACCTAGAAACTTCGGGATTAAACTCCCGAACCGATCGTATCATGCAGTTTGCCGGTCAGCGGACTGATCTGAACTTCCGCCCGGTTGGTGAACCAACGAATTTACTTATTGAGCTTGCTGATGATACTTTGCCTAGCCCACAAGCAATCATGGTTACTGGTATTACTCCGCAATCTACGAAGCGAGATGGAATTCCCGAGCGCGAATTTTGCCGCTTTATCATAGAAGATGTCGCTACTCCTGGAACTACAATCATGGGTTATAATTCTATACGTTTTGACGATGAGTTTATTCGTAACGCACTCTGGCGCAATTTCTACGACGCCTACGAGTGGCAGTGGAAGGAGCGGCGTAGTCGCTGGGATTTGCTTGATGTTGTACGCCTAACTCGTGCTTTGCGCCCGGAAGGAATTGAGTGGCCAATCAATAGCGATGGAGTTTCTACCAATCGTCTCGAATTAATTACTAAATGCAATGGTATCTCTCACGAACATGCTCACGACGCGCTTGCTGACGTTGTTGCCTTAATTGAAGTGACGAAGTTGATTAAGCAAAAGCAACCCCAACTCTTCAACTATCTCTATAATCTGCGCAACAAACGTGCCGTCCAGAAGCTAATCAACTTGAAAGATCCAAAACCTTTCGTTTATGCTTCGGGTCGTTTTGGTGCTGAGGGTGAAAAGACGACGGTAGCATACCCAATCGCTGAGGCGCGCCATGGTAATCCGCTAGTCTTTGATTTGCGCTACAATCTTGATGAACTCCTCGCTGCCGAGGCAGATGGAACTTATGAGGAAAAATTTGGTCGTAAATGGCGCATTGGTCAAAAGATCAAGCCTGCAGATCGTGATTTTTTCCCAATCGTCAAAACTTTACAATACAATCATTGTCCAGCCGTTGCTCCGCTTGGCGTATTGGATAAAGCCAACGGTTGGCAAAAGATCAAACTCACTCCGGAGCTTATCCAACGCAACCTCGAAAGTTTCAAGAATCACCCGGATTTTGTTATGCGTATTCAGGCAACTCTAGCTAGCAAGCCAGAGTTCCCGCCCGCCATTGACGCAGAATCGGCGCTTTATGAAGGATTCCTTGATGACCGCGACAAGCTAACTTGTATGGCAGTCAGAAATAATGGCGCTGAAGATCTACGCAATTTTCGCCCCAAAGTTAACGATCCGCGCCTTGGCGAGCTAATCTTACACTATAAGGCTAAGAACTATCCTAGCAGCTTGAACGAAGATGAGATTCAACAATGGGAAACCTACCGCTTAGCACGCCTAAATCGTCAAGCGCCTAAGTTTCTTGCTGAGCTTAACTCTATCAATGCAACGCTTGCCAAAGGTAAAACTTACAACGGCAAAAGCAAAGACGAATGCCGCTATTTAGCCGAAGAGCTAAAATTATGGTACGAAAGTTTGCAACCTGGAGACTATTAGGTTTTGGCATTAATAGCGTGCCAGTTGTAGCCTATTTAAATAATAGTAGATCTGGTTATGGAGAGAGCATCCTAATTATTGCAATTGGTAGATTTTTACAGTATAATATACAACTAATGGACGAAAATTATATCAAAATTCGTGGAGCTCGCCAACACAATCTTAAAGATCTTGATGTTGATATTCCGCGTGACAAATTAGTGATAATTACCGGTTTATCAGGAAGTGGAAAATCGAGCCTCGCTTTTGACACGATTTATGCCGAAGGTCAGCGTCGCTATGTCGAAAGTCTCTCAAGCTATGCACGGATGTTCCTTGGCGTTATGGACAAACCTGATGTTGATAGTATTACGGGACTCAGTCCAGCAATCTCAATCGATCAGAAATCAACCAGTCGCAATCCGCGTTCAACCGTAGCTACAGTTACCGAAGTTTACGACTATTTGCGCCTTCTATTTGCTAGAGTTGGTATTCCACACTGCCCAATTTGTCATCGCGAGGTGCAGCGTCGTACGGTTGAGGATATCATTAATGAAGTCATGAAACTTCCACTTGGCAGTAAGTTGATGCTTCTTTCCCCAATTGTAAGCCAGAAAAAAGGTAGCTTCATGCACATTTCTGAACAATATCAAGCCAAAGGCTTTTCGCGCGTTCGAGTTGACGGCATTGTTTATGCATTGGATGAATTTCCCGATCTCAACAAAAATGACCGCCATGATATCGAAATCGTCGTTGATCGTTTTATCTTGTCGCCGGAGCTTCTCAGTCGTATTTCGGGTTCAATCGAGCAGGCGCTTGAACTCGGACAGGGAATTATCAAGCTACTCAAAATCAACGACAATTCTACGGCTGTCGAAGGTAAGAAAATCGGCGAAGACAACAGTGAAATTTTGATTTATTCTCAGCGTTATGCTTGCGAACTGCATCCAGACGAGTTAATTCCTGAACTTGAACCACGCCTATTTAGTTTTAACGCTCCTCAAGGCGCCTGTCCGACTTGTACTGGACTTGGCACGCGTATGGAAATTGATCCAAATCTGATTCTGAATCCAAATCTTACTATTGCCGAGGGCGGAATTCGGCCATTCAACCGCATCAATCAAGAATCTTGGTGGCTGAAGCGCCTTGCGGCGGTCGGCGAGAAGCAAGGCTTCTCCATCCATGAGCCGATTCGCAACTTATCCGAAGAGTCAATTCATAAAATTCTCTACGGCACGGGTGATGTTAAATATAAAGTCGAAGTTGGCGGACACGGCAAATGGGGAGATGGTGCGACCTACCAATCGACTTATGAAGGTGTTATTCCAACTCTTGAACGTCGCCATCGTGAATCCGAATCGGATTTCGTCAAAAAAGACATCGAACGCTTTATGCGCATTCATGAATGCCAGACCTGTCACGGCGCCCGCCTTAAACCTGCCGTCCTTGCTGTCACGGTTCACGACCTAAATATTGTTGACATGTGCAACCTTGACGTGGATGCTACGCTTGAGGTTCTTAAGAAAGACTTGCAATTCACCGAGGCTGAAAAGCAAATCGCTGATCCGATTGTTAAAGAAATTCGCGAACGTGTTCAATTTATGCAAGATGTCGGCTTGGGCTATCTTGAGCTTGGTCGTGCCGCCAACACTCTATCTGGTGGCGAAGCTCAGCGAATTCGTCTTGCCACGCAGATCGGCTCTGGTCTCCAAGGTGTTTTATATGTTCTCGATGAGCCAAGCATAGGTTTACATCAGCGCGATAACGACAAATTAATTGGTACTCTCAAACATTTGCGCGACCTCAAAAATACCGTTCTAGTTGTAGAACATGATGAAGATACCATGCGCGAATCGGATTATATTATCGATATTGGTCCCAGTGCCGGAAAGAATGGCGGTCGCCTCATCGCTGCTGGTACACCCGAAGAAGTTGCCAAGAATGATAACTCAATTACTGGTCAATATTTGTCAGGTAAAAAGGAAATTCCAATCCCCAAGAAGCGCCGCACCCCGAAAAAGGATCAATCACTGACCATTATTGGCGCTCGCGAGAATAATCTGAAGAATATTGATGTTAAGTTCCCACTTGGCGTCATGACTGTGGTATCAGGAGTATCTGGCAGCGGTAAGTCCACTTTAGTGAATGATATTTTGGCGAATGAGCTGCTCGCTCGACTTCATCGCGCCCAAACCGTTCCCGGAGAACATGATCGAATTGATGGTATAGAGTTCTTAGACAAGACAATCGTGATTGACCAGAGTCCAATCGGCCGCACTCCACGCAGCAACGCTGCTACCTATACTGGAGTATTTAACCAAATTCGTGAACTTTTTGCCAAACAGCCAGAAGCTGAGCTACGTGGCTACAAAGCTGGGCGATTTAGCTTTAACGTCAAAGGCGGTCGTTGTGAAACCTGTCAAGGCGATGGCGTCAATAAGATTGAAATGCATTTCTTGCCTGACGTTTATGTCACTTGCCCCACCTGTCATGGCAAACGTTATAATCGCGAAGCGCTTGAAATCAAATACAAAGGTAAAGACATTTCCGAAGTTCTCAATATGACAATCGACGAAGCAGTAGAATTTTTCGAAAATATCCCAGCAGTAGCGACGAAGTTGAAAACAATTCAGGAAGTTGGCCTTGGTTACATCAAGCTTGGCCAGCCTGCAACGACTTTTTCTGGTGGAGAAGCTCAACGCATCAAGCTCGCTACCGAACTTTCACGTCGTAGCACTGGTAAGACCTTATATATTCTTGACGAGCCTACTACAGGGTTACATACTGATGACGTTCGGCGACTTCTCGAAATCCTCGGTCGCCTAGTGGATGGTGGCAATTCAATGATTATTATTGAACATAACCTTCACGTAATTAAGTCTGCTGACTGGGTGATCGATATGGGCCCAGAAGGTGGATTGCATGGTGGGCAGGTCGTTGCTGAGGGTACACCAGAAACACTTGCAAAGGACGAAAAGACTCCAACTGGCAAATACCTCAAAGAGGCGCTAGGACTGTAGAGTGTTGTAATTTTTACAACATCTAAAAATACCAATATTACAAACACTTATGGAAAACAATGCTAATATTTTCTAAAATTATCACAAAAAAAGTCCAAAAACCTATTGACTTAAACATAAGCGTCCTATATAATAACAATCACAAAGGTCAACAAATAAACAAACCAAAAAGACAAAAAGGAGAATTTATGTCTAAAATGTCAAAAGCCATCGCTGCGCTCGGCGTTGTCGCTGGTCTTGGCGTTGCAGCTTTGCCTCTCAGCTCTTATGCTGTTAGCGATACTGCGACTACGACTGCGCAAGCTATCGTTGGTGATTCGATCGTAATCACAGTTGCTGATGCTAACGTCACCATGGACAACGTCATGGCTAACCAAGAAACGAACGAGGCTTCGACTGACATCACGATTCAGACCAATAACGTAAGTGGTTACCAAGTCCAAATCAAAGACAGTGATGGAGAAACTGCCCTCAAGACTACTGATGGTAGCGGTACTAATTCCGGTATTGCGGCTGGTATTCCAGCTAAGGGTACGAACGCTTGGGGCTTCAAAGCAAGTTCAACTTCTAGCAACGTAGATGCAAGTTCATCTGACGCTTATCGTGCAGTTAAGACCAGCAACCAGATCCTCGCTGAAGGAACTGCTGCGAGTACTAACGACGGTGATAAGATCACTCTAACCTTTGGTGTCACAGTCGACACGACAATTGCGGCTGGTACTTACTCTGACGAAGTCACTTTGACTGCAAGCACAAAATAGTCAAGCGATTATTGCAGACCACCCCAATCTCGGGGTGGTTTTTTGATAAAACCTTCTGCTTAATTGTTGTCATTGTAGGCTTTTTGGTGTAAAATAGTCTACAGAACTAAGGAGGTAAATGAAAAAACATTATTTTGGTAAGCTGCTATCGGTTTTCATGACAGCTTTTGCTCTAGCATTTATTACTAACACCCCAGTTGCTGCGGCCGACACCCCAGATTATCGCATGCAAGTTTCGCCGTCTTTTGCTGAAATTGAGGAGATGCAACCAGGCAAAAGTTATGATGGTGTCTTCAAGGTCCAAAACACTGGTGGTAAAGATCTTGATTATGCTATAACCATCACTCCATACAGTGTAAAAGATGACAAATACGCTCTTGATTCCGATACAGAGACCGCTTACACTCAAATGAAAGATTGGATTACGCTTTCACAAGATTCTGGGAAGCTATCACCCAATGATGCTGAAGAAATAAAATATACCATTCGTGTACCGCAAGATGCTCCAGCTGGTGGTCAATATGCCCTCATTAATATTCGTCTTGTACAAGAAAACGATTCTAATTCTGGCGCTACAATTACCGCCAACAAGCAGATTGGGTTTCGTCTACTCGGAGAGATTGAAGGCAATACGCGCCGTACTGGCAAAGTAACCGAACAAAACATTCCAAGCATTTTGTTTAACCCTCCAATTAGTGCAACTTCAGTTGTTGAAAATACTGGTAATACCCACATTACCGCTTCCTACGTTCTTCGTGTCTTCCCACTTTTTAGCAACGAAGAAGTCTACACCAACGAAGATAGCCCATACGAGGTAACTGTCTTACCAGAAACCAGCCGCTACAACTCAATCTCTTGGGATGACGCTCCACATCTTGGTATTTTCCGCGTCGAACAAACCGTTACGATCGCCGATGATACTCAAACCATCAAGAAAACTGTTTTTCTCTGTCCAATTTGGCTTATCTTCATCATCTTGCTTATTATTTTCTGCGTCATTTTCTGGATTTTTAGCCGTATCAAGAATCGTAATAGGTAAATCAACAAGTAAAGTTGGAGTTAGGAGATAAAAATGAGTAATATTTGGAAGAGCTTTGTACTAGCAACGCTAGCAGCCCTTGTTGGAGTAATCGGTTTCGGAGGAGTAGTACATGCCGAAGGCGAAGAAGTCACGTCAACTCCGCGTACTGAGATCTCGATTTCGCCAACCATGTCAGTAGTGACTATGCTTGGTGGAGATGATATTAAGCAAGGTTCAGAAAAATGCCCCAAAGATCTTGAAGCTGGCTGCGCAGTTGAGGTGAAAAACACGGGCGATACTCAATATCGGTTTCGTGTTCATGTCACGCCGTATTCGGTTTCTGGTGAAAATAACGAAGTAAGTTTTGATAAAACCAATAGTTCATATTCACAAATTGCACGTTGGATTAGTTTTCTCGATGATAATGGCAACTATGTCGATGAGTATATCGGGGTTTTAGGCCCTGGCGAGGCTCGTACCGTTTATTACCGCATTGAAGTCCCAGATGACGTTCCTGGCGGGGCTCAGTACGCAGCAATCTGGGCACAAACCATCAGCGATAATAACGGAGGTACATCTGTTCAGACTGCCGGTGAAGCCGGAATGACTATTCGGGGTCGTTCAATCGGTAATACGAAACGCACTGGCGAGATTACTGATTATGGCTTTCAACGCTTTTCACTAGGAGGGAACCTCGAGGCGCATGCTACTGTCAAAAACACTGGCAATACCGATTATGAAATCCATTATGAATATATTGCGCGCACCGTGTTTGGTAAAGAATTACACTCCGAATCTGGTTCTATCGCTGCTTGGCCAGAATCCGAATATCATGTCGACATCAACTGGGAAGATACACCACTGCTCGGGATATTTAATATCGAGTTTGCTGTCAGTGCTGCTGACGCTACTAGAAGTGAAAAGCAAATTGTTGTCATAATGCCGATTTTCGTCATAATTTTGCTAATTTCATTATTGACAGTCATAATTATCTGGATTATAATCATAATCAGAAAACGCAAAGAGCGTAAAGCTCGCACTCTCGTATAAAAAATTACGAGATACGAGCCGCCGTAATCATCATTGCGAGTGATGGTTCTGCGAGACGGCAGCTCAAGCGAATTCAAACAAAAACTAAAAAGAAAGAGTGTAGAGTATGAAAAGAACGAAAAAGCAACTTTTAGGGTTCGCTGGGCTTGCAGCGGTAGGCATAATGACCGCCATAGCCTATGGTGTGCCAGCGCCGAATGCTTCGGCAGCCACACAGAATACCACTGTTAATGTACAGGTTACTGAGGGTAATCCAAACAACATTTTCGCTTCTCCGCGTGATGGTAGCGAAACTGTCAGTTCGTTAGTTAATGTCGTTACAAATTACAGTCAGGCAAAACGTCTCGACTTTTACCTAACCTATAAGGACGAAAGTGGCAACACACAACGTGTCGATTTGCCATCATACTCTCCTGCAAATGATGCAGGTACCTACAATTTCGATCTCGACGTTTCACCTTATGGTTTTGGTGAATTCGTACTGCATACTAGTGTTACTGGTCTCGACAATGTTACTCGCGAAACCGACACAGTTAGCTTTACATACAGTGCGATGATTATTGACACCAATCAAGGAGTAGATGATAAAAAGAACCCGATTGTCAGCGTTGAAATCGGTAGCTCTATCGAAAAAGTTGTCGTTGCGATTTTTGATAAAGATGGTAACCCAGCATTTGTTGACGAGAATGGTAATGTCGTCAATATTGAACTAAATCGTTCCGACATCGACCCAGCTACTGGCAAAATCCTTGTCGCTCTACCATTTGAAAAATATGGTGCCAAAGCTGGCACATACGCTGTGGTTTTCTCCGCATATGACAAGGATAACAAACTAGTTTCTATGCAGACAGCCTTCGTTGACTATTCTCCTCTCACTCCAGATACCCCGAATACTGGTATGCTCTCGATTGGTGACCTTAATATTTCCCGCGTCGACTACCTTGTTACTGGAATGATTGCTTTTTGCGCCGCCGTAGGCCTTGCGGTTTTCCTAATCTTCCGTAAGAGCCGTCGCTAAACTTAAATTAGCTCAACCTGTACTCTCCCTAAGTTGCTAGGGAGAGTATTTTACTTGACACCAACTAATATTTGTGATAGTATAGAAATATGAAACTGTCTTCATTGGTAAAGAACTACAAAAAGTGCATGGCGATCCTACTTTTTACGCTAGTATTTGGTTTTGCAATGCCTACTATTGCCGTGTACGCCGATAGTGACACTGACTCTGGTGAGAATAACACCAACCCAGACCAACCTGAAACCCCAGGTGGTGATACCGAAACTCCCGATCCAGGCGATGGCTCGGGAGACTACAACGAAGATCCCGATCGTAATGATCCGCCGCAGGGTGGTGGGAGCGACTCTAATCTGCCTGGGCATATTACCAACCCTGGAACAGGGAACAATAATAGTAATAACAACTCCGCCGCCACAAAACCAGACAATAGTTCGACCACCAATAACCGACCCAGTAGTTCCAATAATACTTCCCGAGAGAATCAAAACAATACTAGCAACGCCAACACGGATTCGACGGACAAAAAACTGTCCGAAGAAGACCAGAGGCATAAGGATGACGAAAAGGAAGACACTAACGTCACTAGTGACGATAACGATGAGGTTATTATGGAATCACATCGTTCCGAAAAAGAATCCAAAACTTCGCAGGATTTTGGCGGTTTAGCTTGGATTTTTGCCGCAGTAATCGGTGGTATTGTTGTGCTAGTCGGGACGATCGCTTTCTTTGTGGATAAGTTTTCCAAAAAGGGAGACAACAAACACGAAGATTTACTGGAATCGGTGCTAGACACTAATTTTAAGTCCGAAGTTGAAGCTATAAAAAAGCAAGACACGCTAGAGTCAGAGACTAAGCCAAAATCTAAGGCGAAATCTACTTCAACAAAGACTAATTCTAAATCAAGCGCTAGCTCTAAGTCACCATCGACTAAATCTAAATCCACCAAGACATCCAAATAGCCAGCACAAAAATTGACTTTTATGTCTTGGTGTGATACGATAGTCATATCGGGCGGTTAGCTCAGTTGGCTAGAGCGCGTCTTTGACGTAGACGAGGTCAGAGGTTCAAATCCTCTATCGCCCACCAGTATAGTATCAATCGAGCGAATCTAGAAATAGGTTCGCTCTTTGCCACTCATCAATTTTATCACGACTCATTTACTATCTCTACAATAGACTATAGTCTAATTCATTTAATGAATTGGCTTCATCAGCGGAGGGGAAAACCGTGCCAACGATCTAGGTAGCCTGACGGATAGACTACA
>CAOQYN010000014.1:10726-21342 GCA_948514425.1 uncultured Candidatus Saccharibacteria bacterium | reverse complement strand
GGTGTTCGTGCGAGCGATTCTCGCGCCGCTGATTTTTGCGGATTTGATCGAAAAAGCCTCATCGGGTCTGCCGCTAGATGAATTGTTGGATGCTGCATTAGTGGAGGTGATTGGATTCTTGGTACTGTATGCCTTTAATAAAATTGTGCTTGAAGAACTGAGATTGGCGTGGTGTTGGAAAATGGAGCTTTTAGCAATGTATGACTTGTCGAATCTAGCATTTAACACAGTTAGTGAGCAGTCAATGCAGTTCCATAGTGATCGTTTTTCTGGTTCCCTAGTGTCGCAAACCAACAAATTTGTTTGGGCGTTTGAACGCTTATTTGATACTTTTATTTGGGATCTATGGCCGACACTATCATACATTGCGATGGTAATTGCTGTGTTGGCGCCACAAGTGCCGTGGTTTGCGGTCGGCGTGGTGGTGTTTGCGATATTCTATGCCTTGATTTCAGCGTGCGCAATGAAAAAGATTACAACACTAAACCAAGCGGAGGCCGAGGCTGAAGCAAAGCAGACCGGGCAACTGGCAGATTCAATTACAAACATCATATCGGTGAAGTCTTACGCTAAGGAAGCCTATGAACGTCGTCGTTATGCAAACTTTTCGCGCCGCGTCTTAAACGTGAGTGATGAGCTAAAGATAGCGACAATCAAGCGCGATATTATGTTTAACTGTGTGCAGATCGGGATTACAGCCATGATTTTAGTGTTCTTGCTGACGGGGCGTGAATGGTTGGGGATTTCGGTAGCAACGCTAGTACTGATCGTGAACTATGCGCAAACAATTCAGGGAGAACTTTGGAATATTAACTCAATTCTGAAGAACCTTAACCGCGTGTTTGGCGACGCGCACGAAATGACAATAATTCTCGATACCGTCGACGATGTAGTCGATGCACCAGATGCTAAGGATCTGGTTTTACGAGAGGCGGCGGTGAAATTTGAAAACATTAGCTTTAAACATGCGGACGCAAAGGAAGAAATTTTCCATGATTTCAATCTTAATGTGGCGCCAGGAGAAAGAATTGGATTAGTAGGGGTGTCAGGGAGTGGCAAAACTACTTTGACAAAATTATTACTCAGATTTGCAGACGTTAATGCGGGAAAAATTACAATTTCGAACCAAGATATTAAGGAGATTACACAGAAGACATTGCGCGAGAATATTGCATATGTACCACAGGAGACTTCGTTGTTTCATCGGACGATTGCGGAGAATATTGCGTATGGACGGCCGGAAGCGACGATGGAAGAAATTGTGTGGGCAGCGAAGCAAGCGAATGCCGATGAGTTTATTCGAGATTTGCCAGAGGGATATGAGACACTGGTAGGCGAACGCGGTATTAAACTTTCGGGCGGCCAAAGACAGCGGATTGCGATCGCACGGGCGATTCTCAAGGATGCACCGATCCTAGTGTTGGATGAGGCAACAAGCGCGCTGGATTCTGAGAGTGAGGCGCTGATTCAGGGTGCGTTAGAGCGGCTAATGAAGGGGCGAACGAGTGTAGTGATCGCGCACCGGCTATCGACTGTGGCTGGTTTGGACCGGATTGTAGTAATGGCAGACGGAAAGATCGTTGAACAAGGCAAACACAACGTGTTGCTGGAAAATCCCGAGGGGGTCTATCATCATCTTTGGGATCGACAATCAGGAGCTTTTGTTGACGAATAGTCAGGCACGGGCGCTTATGCTTAACACTTGACTTTTTTGGTAATGTGTGCTACAATTAAAGTGCACCTCATAGGAGGATGGCGTTTTGATGGATATATCTGTCAAAATAGCACTTTAGCATAAGGGGGAAGAAAAATGAAGCGTACTACTACGAATACTCGCTGGGGTAAATCTCGCTTGCATACTAGTATGCAAGCTAACTTAGGTTCGCGATGGGGACGCAATTTAGACTCGCCGTTTGGTTTCCGACCAGTGACGAGCTATCCACTAGTGGAGACATTTGCGTGTTTGCCGAGTGATTTCGATGACGATGGGGCGCCAATACCATGGATACGGATCATTACGGCACACCAACATAGCGAGGAATATCGTTATGATCGTGTGCAGTATATCTATGACTGTAACGTGCGGCCGTGCCTGGATGGACGAGTAGAGCCCATTTTGAGAATCTGGCACGCGGCAGTGGTGTTCTGGCGGCAGACGCAAGTCGCTCGAATATTGCTGATCGCGGAATCAGAACAGCTTGATTGGCTTAGAGAATCCTATCCACTCTGGCAGCTCGCGAGAGATGCAGAACATGCGGCGTGGACGCAAAGTCCAGTGCAGCAGGAGGACTATCTTGGAGAGAAAGCGGAAATGTTTCGCGACCTTCTCTATCTCGACTATCAAATCCAAGTTCTGCCGACCTGGTCTTCAGAGAGAGATCGACAATCAGTGATCGATCTGATAGCCCAGCACAATGAGCATTTAGCCGAACGCAACATGGGGCGGGTAGTGCAGAATTTTTGCTACGAGCTGAATTGCTATGGCGAGAGTATCAGACTGCACTTTTGCTCTTTTACGGTGAATTCCGAACAAAAAATAGTCACGCTAGTGCAGCGGGACTACTAACATGCAGAGAGGCGGACTAAAGTCCGCCTCCTTTTCTTAGTGGCTGGAGTTCCCCTATTGTGCGTTCCAGCGGTCAATAGCGTCTTTGATTACCTTCTTGGCTTCGTCAATACCAGCGAATTCTTTAACTTCGGTCGTACCTGGCTTTTTCAGATCTTTGTAGTGATCGAAGTGGAATTTGATTTGTTCGATAAGGCGCTTTGGTAAATCTTCAAGAGACTGAATTGCATCACCATTATTACGATCGTCGGCAACGACAGCGATGATTTTGTCATCAACTTCGCCATCATCGACGAATTTCATGACGCCGAGAACTTTTGCCTGAGTGTAAATGCCGGTGGTAAGAGGCTGATCAGTAATCAAGAGAACGTCGAGTTCATCACCATCTTCATCAAGTGTTTGAGGAATAAAGCCGTAGTTGCAAGGTTTTGCAAAAGCAATCGGCTCAATCCGATCAAGCATGAAGCAGGCGTTCTTGCGATCCCATTCAATTTTATGATTGCTGCCGGTTGGAATCTCGACGACGACATTAATCTCGCCATTTTCGTAATCCCCTGGGGTCAAGATTTTGTTGAAATCTGCCATAAATACACTCCTTAGTTTATGGTATATATTATAGCACACTTCGACAAGAGAAAAAAATTCCCCCGCCGGAGCGGGGTTTGATCTTATGATTTCAGAACTGCACGCCACGGGCAATAATGTGATAATAAGCCTATTGCGACCGGAATGGTGACACCGAAGAAAACAAGCAGCAAA
This sequence comes from uncultured Candidatus Saccharibacteria bacterium, assembly GCA_948514425.1. Taxonomy (GTDB): domain Bacteria; phylum Patescibacteriota; class Saccharimonadia; order Saccharimonadales; family Saccharimonadaceae; genus Nanosyncoccus. Next base: position 18,017 of record CAOQYN010000014.1, on the reverse strand, counting down.
ACAATCATGCCCGTTAAGAATGGGACGTCGAGCTCATTATATGGATGTAATACATCCAGTTCGTCGACATAATCACCATCATACATCACTTTTAGCGACGATACCGATTCACCAGTAATCCAATCTTTGAAAGTAAACTCGTAGACACCAAGCGGCACATATATGATATGCTCATCTACGGGTTTAATCTCGTTCTGGGCGGTCTTGATAAGTCCACTGGATGTAATCACGGAAACTAGGTCAGTACTGACAGTTTTCAAATCTTCTGCAGCAATGCGTAGCCGGAACTCAATCTGATCGTCAAAGTCAGCTGCGAGCGCACCGCGAGACCAGAAACCATCACCCTCAACACGAGCCTCGATATCATAATCTATCTGATTGCCCGTTGGGTATGCGTTTTGATTCCTATTCCTAGTGCGCCCCTCATTGATTACTTCCACCATGGCATGCGAGGCCTCTGACATTTTAATACCATACCTAACGCTTACGCAAAGCGACAGTACTAAACGACACTAGCGCCATTTCTTTTTAGATTATAACATACAATGTATTATATTTCAATAGTTATAGCAGGATTCACTCCAAGGCCCATAACAACAATGGCCAGCAGTAAGGCTGACCTTGGGTTGTTCTTGAATCAGAAAGTTGCTAATACGGCAGTGTCGAGCTGCTGGCAGACAGAGTAATATTCGTCTAAACAATCATGTATCTGCGTATGAAAAGCCACTGCTGTTTGCGTAGTGTTACTTGCTAACCGCAGGAGCGTCTCGTTCTCCGAGCCAGGGTATGACTGACGAGCCAGCATCGGAATACGCGCACGAAGATCGGCAGCTAGTGTTAAATAATTACGATACTGCAGAGCGTCGGATACGAATGGTTCCAATATCGACTCTGGTATTGCTTGATCTGTTTCGTATATTAAAATACAGAACTTTTTCGCCATGCAGAACACCTCATTTTGAGCCTTTTGGATAGACTCAAAGAGGCGGCCGTAAGTGGCCTCAACGACACTGTATGCGTGTCTGACTGCATCCAATGCTTTGTCGTCAGGCGCCAGCCAGTTCTTTGCTCCCTGAACTACCTTACAGAAATCATCCTGCAGATTACCGAATTGGCGCTGATAGCTATACCGCATATTAGTATAGTAGCGCTGGTGCTGATACAACATAACAAGTGTATCGGCTAGCTTTAGAAGCGAAGTATCAATCTTATTAACCACGCCCCACTTATGGTCAAATCTGAAATAATCAAGCACCGTACGAGGTTTAGATCGATACCGCATCTCTGTAATCCAAGTCTCATCCCTATAATCTGGACGTTGCAGGAATAAGCGCAAGTCTTCTGAATACTTACTTGGAAAAGCACTAGCGATGTGCGCCAGCCTCCAAAGATACTCTAAGGTGTCAGGCTCAGTCCACCGTAAGTTACTATTCTGATTCATAATGTTCTTCATATTTCTTCCCCCTTTTTTTATCAAAAATATGCTTATTTTCCTATTATATCACACAATGTGCAATAAGTCAATATATAATAACGATTTTTGTGGGATTTTGCTGGATTGGCGGGTTTTGTTGTAAATTTTACAACATTTTAATGGCGAAAACAGTGTTTATTTCGCATTGTGGTCGTATGGTTTTTGATCAGGGTCTTGGAAGATTTTTTCGCCTGCAACTTCTTCTGGAAGATAGCTCTTGTCGAGGTGGAAACCAGCTTCCCATTTCTGACCTTTACCGAAGCCAAGATCTTTCATGAGCTTGGTTGGGGCGTTGCGAAGCCAAGTCGGCACCGGACAGCCCATGCTCTTCTCGGCGACGGCTTGAGCGCGCGCCCAGCCGTTGTAAGTGTCACGATTTTTCTTAGCTTTTGCCAACACGACTGCGACATGACTTAAGATAATACCACCTTCAGGCATACCAACGCGCTCGATGGCTTCAAAACAGCTGACGGCGAGGTTGAGCGCACCGTTACCCGCCAGACCAATATCCTCGGAGGCGAAAATCACCATTCGTCGAGCAATGAATTTTGGATCTTCCCCGCTTGCAACCATACGGGCAAGGTAGTATAGGGTAGCATCAACATCGGAACCACGCATGGATTTGATAAACGCGGAAATGTTGTCATAATGATAATCGCCAGATTTATCGTAGAGCGGCATTTTTTTGCCGACAGCGGTTTCGACGACTTTTTTGTCAACCTTTTTAGCAAGGCTAAGGGAGAGTTCGAGATCACCAAGAGCCGAACGTGCATCGCCAGCACTAAGGTCGGCAATGTATTCGAGAGCTTCGGGGGTGACGCGCTTTTCGGCATCCTCGGCTTTCACGGCACGTTCGAGGACTTTAAGAATGTCTGGCTTTTTCAAAGCAGAAACGATAACAACGCGCGAACGTGAAATCAAGGGAGAAATTACCTCAAAACTCGGATTTTCGGTTGTGGCGCCAATGAGGATAATCAAGCCAGACTCAACGTGCGGTAAGAAAGCGTCTTGCTGGGCTTTATTGAAACGGTGAATTTCGTCCACAAATAGGACGGTGCGGATTTTGAGATTCCAGTTTGTCTTGGCGCGTTCGACAACGGTTTCGATGTCAGCTTTTTTGGCGGTGACAGCAGATAATTCAACAAAATCAGCCTGAAACTCCTTTGCCAAAATACGGGCAAGAGTTGTCTTACCAGTGCCAGGAGGACCCCAAAAAATCAGGTTGACCGGCTCAGCTTTTTTGACGATTTCGGTCAAAATTTTGCCTTTACCAATAATTGAATCTTGGCCGACCACCTCATCCAGTTTTTGCGGGCGCATGCGCTCAGCAAGAGGTACTCTACTCATAGATATATTATACGAGTAAAATAGAGATGTGGAAAGCCCTATCGCGAGCTATAGGCTATTGACGACCGGTGCAAGATGCGGAAGTATTTCTGTATAATCTGTAACTTTTGTAGCCCAGAGCAGCGGGTTGGAGAGCAGAAATCGAAGAAATTTAACTTCATGTGCTGTTATATCACCAGACGAATATTGGCGTAAAGATTTCTCTTGTTGATCCCAGACATAGGCGACTTCTGCGCTAAGTTTATTGCCATTTATATCATATATGAGATTAATCTCTTCGCCACCGATACGTGCGAGATTGAGGAGAAACCAAGTGCGGACAAGCTCTGGGTTAAGACTGCGATTGAGACCATCAAGCCCTTGGATAAGTAATGAGAAATAATCAGGACTGGTAACTTGCTCGGTGGCGCGCTCAACTTTTTTCATCAGAAGAGCGGCGAGCTCAAGATTTTGGACGTCAGAGAGGATATTGCGAAAAAACTGTTGCATTCTAGCACTGGCGAGAGTGGCGAGTCTGGTTTTTCCTTGATGGATGACGACATCAGCAACCGAAAAAAGTTCAATGCTACCAGCGAGGCGTGATTTTTCCTTGCGAACACCGCGAGCAACGACTGAGATTTTGCCTTCTGGGGTAAGAAGGTTCAAAATACGATCGAATTCACCATAGTTTGTACGTCGGAGGACGATAGCGCGAGTGCGAAGATCAGACGGCATTATGCTCCGAGTCTGATGTAGGTGAAGATTCGTTGGCGGCGATCTGGCGAAGTTGTTGGTTGAGTTTTTGGACGCCAAGTTCGGGTGCGGTCATTTTCTTTTCTAGACCCAGTAATACAGCGTCACGAATATCTTCTGGAGTCATGGTTCCCTTGTCGAGGGCGTGGAAAACACCGTAATGCTCAAGATTACGTTGCGACATATCAATGCTAGAGATTAAGACGACGGGGATTTTCGCTGTATCGTAATAAGAGATAAGTTCATTAAGAAAAGTAAAGCCATCAGGACCACTAAGTAAGACGTCGAGCAAGATTACATCGGGCAGCTCAGTTTTCATTTCGGAAAATGGCTCGACGGCGTCATTGAAGACTTTGACATCGGGATGAATTTCTTTGCCTTCCATATCAAAAAGCACCGTGCTGCGTGCTGCCAGCGCGATTACGTCGGCCATCATGGGGTCATCTTCAATTACATAAACTAAACTCATATCATTCCTTTCTAAAAATTAAAACTTATTTGTCCTGAAATCGGCAAATCAACAAAGAAACTAGTGCCATCATGGTGACGAACTGCGCCGATCCGAGCACGCATATGGAGGGCAAACTGCGAAGCAATATAGAGTCCAAGGCCAGAGCTTCCAGGGCGCATGGCGATTTCTGTGGGGTGATTAAGGCGACCAGCATTGAGCTCGCGCCAGATTTTCGTCGGTAGAGCGGGGCCATAATCACGTACCGCAATCCGTAGCGCGTCGTGATGCTCCGAAACCATAACCTTACTAGTGCTGCCACGTTCGGAATAACGCATGGCATTAACGCAAAAATTATAGACTATGCTATATAGCAGCTCATGGTTCGCAACGGCAAGGCGAGACTTATTATGAGAAAATAAGCGCAAGCTCCGACCTTCGGTCTGAAAAAATGGTGCTAGTTCACGAATAACCTCCTCACAAATGCCACGCACACTGACAGGCTCGGTTTCAAAGAAGCCGTCTTCGAAGCGGGCAATCTTGACGAGATCATTGACTTGGCGTAAAGCGCGTTCAGAGACATTAATGAGCTGAGACTGGTAATGTTGACGAGTATTCTCATCGGCAAGGTCAATAGCAAAAGCAAGTTGGCGCATGAGGCTCAAAGGAGCCTTTAGCTCGTGCGCCGCAACCAGCATACCATTAACCTCCACTGCCATATATATATTATAGCATGTGGAAGCGAGGTGGTGAATGAATTGAGATTATTCAACAAAATTGACGGTATCGAGCAACTTGTAATACTCATCGGAGAATAATTCGGAATCGGTCTGGAGCATCACGGTTTTGTCGCGGACTTTGAAAATTGTGACAATGCCACGGATATTATTTGAAAGTTCACCCGTATAGACGTTAGCAACAGTGCTGCCAATGTTGCGAGTTACCATAGAGACTTTACCATTTTTGACTGAGTTTTCATAAGTCTTTGCAACGGCATCAAAAGCTTTATCTTGGATGATGACGCGTAGAGCATTGATGGTGGCATTGCCAACTGGTAAAACTTCGCCAGGATTAAGGTAAGCTTCGTAATTTCCGCCATTAGCGGCGTCTTTGGCAATGTATAGATTCCAGGTTTTAGGATATTCAAAGCTCACGCTACCATAGTCGACCGGACCCATAAATGATTTGTAGGGATACTTCTCACGCTCGATGAACTCGTTTTCCATTTTTGTGGTGTTTTCGGAGACTGCAACGGCTACTGCCGCGTCGATCTGCCCATCAACGTCGGTTTTAATATTGTCCCATTCGAGATATTTCCAGATAAATAGGCCGATAAATGTAACAGCAATAAGACTAACGACGACAAGAATAACCGTTTCGATAACACTACGATGATTCTTGGTTGGAAGGCCAGAAGCTGGGGAAGCGAGTGGTGTGGCGGTTTTTAGTACTGGAGCTGTGCCTGGAGCGGCAGGAGCAAAAGCGGCGGCGTTAGTGGCCATGGGCTCTACAATACTGCCGCTTGGAGCGCCAGCAACAGTAGCATTGACTGCTGCGGCGCCAAGGTTGGGCGTTGGAGCAGTCGGGGCGGAACCAGCTGGAGTTGGATTTGCAGCTGGGTTCGGGAAAGGAGAATCATTCTGCATGAGTTTATTATAACTTAAAAAACTGAGTTTTGTAAAGATTTTCTATTCAGACTGGGTAAAATCAGCGATAACTTCGACTTGATTTTTGAGTGCTGATAAATCTTGTTGAATCTCTTGTGCGAGCTGATTAGCATCTTGATATTTTTGCAGAGCCTGATCAAGTGAAAAATTTTCACTGTAAAACCATTCAACACTTTGGTCAAGACTTTTAATCTTAGCTTCAATAGATTTTTTAGATTCGTTTTTCGGCATGTTTGACCTCCGCGGTTAGTTGTTGATTGAATGTTGTAATTTTTACAACGTTTCCAACATCAAAATCGGCTGTATGACCTGCGATAATGGCGTAACCTCGTTGCAGAACATTTTCGGGGTTAAGCGAGACGAGAACTTTACTAGTCGCTGCGAGATGCTCAGAAAAAGATTCGAGTCGCTGTAGGATTGTTCGACGAATATTGGGCAGCTGGATTTTCAGATCGGATTCGCGCCGCGAAATTTCATCCAAAATCCGATCATGAATGCGCAAAATTGCGATTTTAGCCTCGTGGATTGCGGGACGGCGATCTGGAGTGAGAAGTTCGGCGGCGTTGGATGGAGTTGAAGCTCGTACGTCGGCTGCAAGATCGGCGAGAGATTCATCAACTTCGTGACCAATACCAGTGATAACTGGTATATGACTAGCAGCAATAGCACGGGTGAGTTGTTCGTCGTTGAAAATTGCAAGATCGTCGGCACTACCGCCACCACGTAAAATTGCGATGACTTCGACCTGATGATGCTGATTGAAATACTTCAGTGCGCGAATAATCTGTTCTATAGCGGCTAAACCTTGAACTTGAGTGTTAATCGTGGAAATATTGAGTCCACCCCAACGATTATCGATAATCTTGAGAAAATCAAGATAACCGGCGGCAGCTGTAGAAGAAATTATGCCGATTTTGGTGGGATTAGCGGGGAGAGGTTGTTTTTTGGTGGGGTCGAAGAGTCCTTCGGCAGAAAGCTTGCGTTTTAAGAGCTCAAAACTCTTCTTAATATTCCCTTCCCCGAGCGGTAAAATTTGTTGGACGGTGAGTGAAAATCTACCCCAGCGCGTAAGACGAGGAGTAGCTTTGACACGGACCGTCATGCCGTCTTGGAGGGCGACGCTAAGCTGACGAAGCGGTAAGAAGCAATTTACTGTACTGTCGCCTTCTTTTAGATCAAAGAAAACCCATTTGCCCTGATTAATCTTAAAACTAGAAACCTCACCTTCAATATTGATGCCTGTGAAACCATATTCAAGTGCTTGATTGCAGACAGCGATGAACTGAGAAACGCTAAAATTAATTTCGGGAGACATGCTCGATTTCTGCCTTTTCGCGACGACCAATTTTTGAAATCGAGTGCTGGTAGAAACCATAGCCACTAATGATAGTACTAGCGAGAACGATAACACGCGTCATTAAGACAACTGTCCCAGCGAGAGCGATAGGTACACCGAGGCTGACCATGATACCAGCCATACCGAGTTCATAAAGTCCATACGGCACAACGGCGCCCATAACCGAGCCGATAGCTTCGCCAATCATGATTTGCGGCAAAATTTCAGGGTGGCCCATACTAGCGGCAACAATCCAGTAGGTTGCAATTTCAAGGAAACTGTAGAGA
>CAOQYN010000014.1:0-10716 GCA_948514425.1 uncultured Candidatus Saccharibacteria bacterium | reverse complement strand
ATGCCCCAAGCAATTGGTCGTAAGAGTAGTTTTTTATGACGACGAGCCATCATTAGATCTTCATGCACATCGGCAAGATATTTATCGACTACAGAACGCTGGAGAACTTCAGATTTATGACCAAGGGTCACTTTTGTGACTAGCCAGTTGGCAATGTTGGTGGCTGTTTTGGCAAACCATGCGATGCGTTGTTTGCTACTTGCAATTACAATCAATAAACCGATGGCAGCGATAATACCAATACTAAGCAGCGCCGTTAAAGCAATCACCCAGCTGCCACTTGCTGGAACACTGCCAAAAATTAGCAAAAAGATAATGGCCAATATAGTCTGAAGCTGATTGGCGCAAATCGTAATAACATAGCGTAAAGCATACATGAAACTTGATTGGCCAGCGGTTGCGCCAAATGGTTTGAGACGCCAAGTAATATAGCCAAGACCGCCGAGACCGCCAGCGGGAACGGCGTGGTTGACAAAGTTGAGCTCGAGGGAGACGCGCATTAAAGTCCAACGAGAGACCTTTCGGGCATCTTTTTTGGACGCCATATAAGAGAAGAACATTTGACCACAACAATAATACATGAAAAGTTGCTCTGGGATAAGGAGAAGCAAAATAAGGATATTGGTCTCGCCAAGATGACCTAAAGCCTCCTTGATATCGGCAAAATTAGCATAGATAACATAAATGAGGAGAACTAGAGTAAGAATTGTTAAGATTGTCCGAAAAGAAATCTTAAAATGTTTTTGAGGTTTCGTTTTAATAGGTCCTGAGCTCTCTGGAGAACCTTTTGTAGTTTTTGCCATGATGGTATTATAACATAATGTTTTATCGGAAAATGACAATCTGATGACATTTTGGGGAGTTTGGCTAAAAAATATGTTATAATTATGGTAATATGAGATATCTTGCGGTTTTGGGCAGACAACCTTTGATTTCAGTAGCGGAGCTGGAAAGCCTGTTTACTGATGTGAGGAAAGTAGCTCCAGAGCTTGCAGAGTTTGTGGCAGAGAAGAAACCGGAAATTCGGCGGTTGGGCGGAACGCAGAAGATTGCAATGAGAATTGATGGTACAGTAGTAGATTTTTTGAAAACTCTGCCAGATACCGGCAAGATTACGCTCGGCGTATCAGATTATTCACGCGGAACGAGTGCGTTTAAAGCTCAAGGTGAGGCGCTGAAGCTGAAACGCATGCTGTCAAAGTTAGGTCGGAGTGTGCGCGTCGTTCCTAACAAGGAAGCAGTGTTATCGAGCGCAACAAGCTTTCATAATCATCTTTTCGGCGAAACAAAGATTGAGCTGATTAAATACGGGAAGATTTTTTATCGCGTTATTGGGGTGCAAGATATTGACGCATATGTAAATCGCGACCAAGCGCGACCGGCACGAGATGCAAAAGTAGGGATGTTGCCACCTAAATTGGCACAGATTTTGCTGAATTTGTGTGGAGCGTTACCAGAAAGTAGCAGTGTGCTTGATCCATTCTGTGGCACAGGAGTGGTGTTACAAGAGGCAGCATTGATGGGTTATGTTCCGTATGGAACAGATTTGAGTGAGCGAATGGTAAAATACACGGAAAAGAATCTGGACTGGCTTTATCAAAGTCACAAGCTAAACCTTGATAGGCCATATATTGAGCAAGGTGATGCGACGACCCATGCCTGGAAAAATCCAATCAATGCAGTAGCGTGCGAGACTTACCTTGGACAGCCAATGTCGTTGCCTCCAGTCGAAATTAAGCTAAAACAAGAAAAACAGGAGTGTGGCGGGATTATTATGAGGTTTTTAAAAAACCTAGAGAGGCAAGTTCAATCTGGCACACCAGTGGTAATCGCAGTGCCAGCTTGGTTGCGACCAAACGGGACGTACGAGCGGCTGAACTTGCTTGACGAAATAGAGAATCTGAGCTATAATGTAAAGAGTTTTAGAAATCTGGGACAGCAGGATTTGCTTTATCATCGTGATAAACAAGTTGTCGCTAGAGAAATAATAATTTTAAGGAAGAAATAGCATGTCACATGTCAAAGCTGGCGGTACCGCTAAGAATATACATAATAATGCTGGGCAAAGGCTTGGCGTCAAGCGATTTGGTGGTCAGAAAGTTCGCAATGGCGAAGTTTTGGTACGCCAAACTGGCGCAACTAAGATTGCTGGTCCGGGTACTTATATGAGCCGTAATTTTACAATTCATGCGGCGAGAGATGGCGTCGTGACTTTCGTGAAGACGAAGAAGTGTCATTTTTCTGGCAAGAGTGTACCACGAGTACGCGTGGAAGTGCGTTAGTTAGTAGTGGACAAAAAATATTTCCGGCTAGATGAGTCGGAAATATTTTTATTGTAGCCTAGAATGAGCGAGTTAAGTTTATAACTCGCTCCATGGCAAATATTCTAGAATACGCTCCCTAGAACAAAGTTGACGATTGCAAAAGCTAGGAGTGCGATGATCAGACCAACTATACCGTAAAGAATGGTATGTTGAGCACGTTTGGCTTTTGTTGCATCACCAGTACTGGTGACATATAGAATACCGCCAATCACGATTACGACGACAGCAATGATGCCAGTAACTCCGACAATGACGTTGATGATGTCAGTTGCGGCAGTGGTTAGATCTTTATCTTCTTTTGAGAGATTACAGTCGGCTAGAGTTTTGATCTCACCAGCAGGTTTACCTTTGCCGAGCTTGTAAAGTGATGTAGCTGGGCAACTATCAGCGCTGAAAGCCGCGCTGGCGTCTTGAGCGGGAATCATGAGAGATGCCAATACGCCCGACACGATAATAAAACTCATGGACAAAAGATATTTAATTTTCATATTTTACTCCTTTGTTTTATTATACAAGATCTGGAATCAAAGACAATACTGCGACGCGTTAGAAAACATTTTTTAGAACAAAGTTGACGATTGCAAAAGCTAGGAGTGCGATGATCAGACCAACTATACCGTAAAGAATGGTATGTTGAGCACGTTTGGCTTTTGTTGCATCACCAGTACTGGTGACATATAGAATACCGCCAATCACGATTACGACGACAGCAATGATGCCAGTAACTCCGACAATGACGTTGATGATTGTGGCAGCCGTATCCATTAGCTTGAAATCGGTGGATGAGCCTGGAAGGTTACAATCGGCAAGGGTACTAATCTCTGCCTTTGGCTTAGGGGCAGTGAGACCAGCTTTATCATCTGTGTGATGGTAATTGTAGTACATTGTTCCCTTTTTACAATCCGTGTCGGCATTAAAGGCGCTAGCTGGTGAAGGGATAAATATAGATCCAGCAGCCATGAAAATTATGGCGATCAAAATTTTAAGCTTCATTTTTTCTCCTTTAAAGTTAATCTGTAAATTAAGTTCGTTATAACATGAACTTAAAATAAACTAATAGTTTATTTGGTTGAGGGAGGTATGCTTATGCTATAATAATAGTATGAGCAAGATTTTGATCGTCGGTAACGTTTTGAAGGACGTTTATTTGAAATTAGATGAGAGACAGAATGACTTTGAGCTGGATGAAAGTGGGATTAGTTGGCTAGAATTAGGATTTAATGGTGCGACTCATAGCTTTTTGAAGCGAACTAGCATGTATGGTGGTGCCGCGATTTCTCTGTCGGTTTTGAGTAAGTTGGGGATTGATGCGGGAATTTTGAATTCAAAGGCGGAGTTTAAGCCTGGCGAGGTGCTTTGGTCTGATGATCCAGCAGACTATCGATATATCTTCTGCCATAAAAAAGGAATTACTTATTTTGCTCCGAGCGAGCGTAAACTGACTGATTGGTCAATGCCGGCAGGCACGCCGGAGTGGATTTTGGTCGATCGATCAGCAAATATATCAATGCGACTAGTGGACGAGTTGAAGAATTTTCTAAAGTTTTCGCACGGAACAAAGCTTGCAGTGCATGCAGAAAAAAATAAGACTCCAGCGGGGCGAAGGTTGGCAGAAATGGCGGATATTTTGTTTGTTGAAGATGAACCTCCAGTGAGAACTGAAGAAAAAATTGTGGATAAAATTGAACTTGATAAACCAAATACACAGTTGGTTTGCCATATTAGCCCACGAAAAATTGCTTTGGGCGATGTGGAAGAGAGTTGGGATATTGAGGATGTAGATGTAATGACCCATCTCACTATATATTCAACAATCGTCGCAACCATACTAGGTATAATTTCGGCTGGCGGAACGCCTGCTGAGGCATTATTGCTAGCTAGACTGAATGCTGAACACACAACAATTGATGGTGCAGTCGAAGTTGAGAAATTACGCGAACTAGCGCATGCGGAATTGAAGAAGCGTGCGAACTTAAAATTGATTGCTCGATCACTGATGACATCAGGCAAAGGGATTTTGGCGGCAGATGAATCTAGTAAGAGTTTAGCCAAGAGATTTACGAAGTACAATATAATGCACAATGCAAGTAATCGTAGAGAATTTTATCGAATGCTACTCGCTACTCCTAGCCTGCGTGAATATGTCAGTGGTGTTATTTTGTCGGAGGAAAATGCCGGATACAGATTTGCAAACGGAGAAACTGTCATAGAATTTTTGACTAATCACGGGATAATTCCTGGTATCAAAGCTGATTTAGGGCTTAGACCAATGACGAATAGCGAGGAAACGCACACCTTGGGTATTGAAGGTCTAGCAAAGAGGCTGCGGGGATATTATAAGATGGGTTTTCGATTCGCAAAATGGCGAGCAGCGTTCCAAATAAAGGGGACTAAGCCCGACTTCTTTGCGGTGGAGCAAAATGCTGAGGAACTGGCAAGTTTTGCACGAGAATGCCAGTTGATAGGTTTGGTGCCGGTGGTGGAAGTGGATATTGTCAACGATGGTGATTTCTCGATTGAGAAAAATGCAGAAGTAGCTGCACGCGTATTAGCGCGGGTGTTTGAGAAGTTAGAGCAGCGACACGTGATGCTTGCTGGATGTATTTTGAAGTGCGGGATGATCATAAATGGACATGACGCAGAGATACAAGCGAGTGCAAATGAAGTTGGAATGGCGACTGCTAGTATCTTGAGGCATGTGGTGCCGCGATATACGGCGGGGATATGGCTGCTGAGTGGCGGGCAAGAATCGAAGCGCGCAACGAAGAACTTGACAGCTATCATGCAAAATTCTCCATTCCCTTGGCCAGTGACTTTTGCGTTCTCTAGAGCATTAGAGGAGCCAGTGCTTGCGACTTGGCGCGGTGAAGCGGAGCAAATTAAGGCTGCACAAGCGGCTTTGGAGCGACATTTAGTGGCGAATGCTGATGCGTTGCATTATGGACGTTTTGAGGGCGTTAGCGGAGGCGGAGCGAAAAATATTGGCGTACTGGATTGGTCGTAGATTGTCGGTTACACAAAAAATGGAGCTTGAACTCCATTTTTTGTGTAATATAATGACTATTCGGTAGGCTTTTCGTCATCTTCTGATTGAATATCTGAAGCAATGTCGGCTTTTTCGTCTTCAGCTTCACGGGCAGCAGCTTCAGCTGCTGGATCGTAGACGTTAGCAATCACCGTACTAAGCTCAAGTTCTTTCTCAGCTAGTTCAACATTTTGAGGTAGTACAATATCTCCAAGCGTTAGCTTGTCTTCTGTGCTGGTCAGTTTTGAACCGTCCACTGTGAGTTCTTTTGGCAAATCTGAAGGTTTGGCTTTCACTTCAATTTCTTCTAAAACTGGAGAAAGGGCGTAATGTAGCTTTGCGGCCTCTGAATTTTCAAAGCCAACAATTTCGATTGGAGTAATAGCCTCGACAATTTCATCGGCCGAGATCGCCTGAAACTCGATGCTAATAATACGGCGGCTAACCGGGTCGATAGCGACGTGTTTAACGATTGCTAGTTGTGGTTGCCCAGCAATAGAGAGCTCAAGTGATGAATGGTATCCTGCTTCCGCTAGAGCCTTTTCTGTAGAGTTATATTCTGATGCCGTCAATACTGGCGCAGCATTACCGTAGACAACGGATGGAATCTGACCACTACGGCGGAGAGCTTTGAGCTTTTTACCCTGTGTGGTGCGTTTTTCTAAAACTAATTGCTTCGACATATGATATTAATTCCTCCTATTTCTGTACTAATATTATAACATAGTACTATAGGATGAACTAATTTTGCTTATCTTCAAGATGATCGATACCAGGCAAACTTTTCCCAAGGAGCAATTGAAGAGCGGCACCTCCGCCAGTTGATATAAGGGAGTATTGCAAATTTTCATCTGAAGATTTGAGCCCCTCAATAAATCCGCTAGTATCACCGCCACAAATTATTGAAGTAAGCTCGTGATTCTCACCAATAGCTTTTGCGATGATAGTTGACGAAGTGGCGTAGGCTGGATCTTCAACCTTACCAAGCGTTCCATTCCAAAGTATAGTCTTAGCATCTCGAATTGCTTCTATCATATGCATGGTTGATATTGGTCCGATATCTAGCTTCTCGCCAGCTTCGTTAGTGTCAAAATCTTCTGCAACGTAGATTTGAGCGCCTTTTGCTTGATAACCATCAGCCGCAATCTTACCGCCAACCAAGATATGATCAGCAAGATCGTAAAATTGCTCAATTAGTGGCTGTTTGTCTGCAACTTTAGCGCCACCAATAATAACAACGAAGGGGCGCTCAGGGTTAGTAGTAACTTGAGTAAGTGTATGGACCTCTTTTTCAAGCAGCAGCCCTGCACATGATGGCAAGATTTCCGTAATGGCTACAGTAGAAGCGTGTGTACGATGAGTGACAGCGAAACCATCCTGTATAAACAATTCGGCCTGAGTCGAATCAACAATAGAACGAGCAAAATCGGTAGAGTTGGCTTTTTCTTCGGGAGAAAACCGTAGATTTTCTAGCAAAAGAATACCACCTTCGGGCAGACTTTCTACCGCCGCTTCGACTTCGGGGCCAGTCGCTTCATCTACGAAGTTTACTGCTGTACCTGGCAGTAACTCTGCTAATTTTTCGGCAACAACAGCCAGGGAGAGTTTTGGATCGCGCTCGTCGTTAGGACGACCCAGGTGGGAAATAATAATGATCTTTCCCACCTCATGTTCTAGGAGATATTGAAGGGTTGGGAGCCCAGCGCGAATACGGAAGTCACTAGTGATCCGCATCGCCTCGCCGGTATCTGCGATACCGATAGCACCTTCACCGGCAACAACTGCTTCAAGCGGTACATTGTAGTCAGCGCGCACTAAAACCGTGCGCCCTTTGACGTCCGTATCACGGATAGTCTTCTTTGCAAACATTTTACCTCCTATGGATTGGATCTAGATTTTTCGCACTTTTATCGTATCCGTGCCGGCGACGTTCTTGTCGCCGGAAACGATTACGACTTGCACGTAATCGCGATCTGAACGACTTGAAAGCGTTCCAGCGTTGACCAATTCTTGCGCGAGTTCAAACCCAAACTCTGGAGTATATTCACGCACATAGGCGCGGTTACCGTAGACCAAAGAAAGCTGGTTGGCGACACGTTCACTCGGGGTGACGGAGAAGATTGGCAATGCTGGACGCTGAGCAGCCATAGCACGAGCGGTGCGGCCAGAAGCGGTCTGACAGATAATTGCATCAGCATTGATACGCTCAGCAATACCGGCGGCAGCTTCGGCGATTGCGTCATAGTCCGAGTTGTCGCTTTGAGGGTCATGTGGGATAGGTGTGACCTCGACGTTATCTTGGACGTAAGCAATAACCCTACCAATTTCTTGGATTGTCTCAAGCGGGTATTTGCCCATGGCAGTCTCTTCGGATGTCATAACAACATCGGCGCCCTGGATTACTGCGTTCGCTACGTCGCTAACCTCAGCACGTGTTGGCATTGGATTGTCAACCATTGTACTCATAGTTTGAGTTGCAACAATACAGGCTTTGGCGTGTTCACGGCACATACGAATAAGTTTGCGCTGAACAACTGGGACAATTTCGGCACCAACTTCGTAGCCCATATCACCACGAGCTACCATGATTACATCAGTTGCTTTGACAATTTCTTCGAGGTGCTGATCGTCCATCACGGCATTCTTAGTTTCGATTTTAGCGATAATCTTCGCGTTTGAACCGCGTTCTTCAAGCATCTTGCGGAACGCAATGATGTCTTCGGCTTTCTGGATGAATGAAAGTGCGACGTAATCAAAATCACGTGTCACACCCCAGTCGAGATCGCGGATGTCCTTTTCTGGGAAAATATCGCCGCCAAAATCTGTGTCTGGTAGATTGAGACCTTTGTAACTATTGACGAAGCCTTTATTTTCGGCAGTTAGACGAATTGCAGTGTCAGAGACAATTTCTTGAACATGAGTACGAATCTTACCATCGAAGATGTATACTGGATCACCGACTTTGACTTTTTCGGCAAGGTTGTATTGAACGGGCAATGTCAAACCGCCATCGTGTTCCTTGACTGCGTAATCAAGAATAATGTCATCACCTTCGTTAATATCAAGGTAGTTATCTTTGATCTCACCGAGACGGATTTTTGGTCCCTGAAGGTCTTGAACGATTGCAACATGACGACCATATTTTTCAGCGGCTTTGCGGATCCAGCCGATAAGCTCATCCATTTTTTCGTAGCTGCCGTGAGAAAAGTTAAGACGGCAGTTGTCGAGACCAGCGCCAATTAGTTTGTCAATCATTTCTTCGCTATCAGTAGCGGGACCAATTGTGGCCAAAGTTTTAGTACGTTTAAATAATTCACTCATCTTTTAATTATAACATGTTTTCGGTGGAAAAATATATGTTATGTTGGGAGATTTTGTACGCTGCTTGGTAATACTTATGATAAAATAGACACATGAAAAGGGTGAAGCATGTGCTTGATGTAGAAGAGAAGCTGTTGATAGGAATTATTGCGGTTTCTAGCGTGATGATAGTGGCGGCTTTTTTAACGAAATTAATGCCAACTCCGAGCGAACGTGCCGACACTGCTCTAGAAGAAATGGCAGATGATTATTATTTGACTTACCTTTATCCGCGGCTAATGGGGGCGAGCAAGGATCTAAAACAGGCTTTCAAAAAGTATGATACGGTTGGTGTGCCGACAACCTATTTGCGGCAGCTATTGCATTACAATGATGAGCGATACGGAGAAATGGCAGCGACTTTTGAGGCAGTGGGTTGTGATACAAATCAGACGGGAGTGAGATATTATCCGAAAGAACCCTATGGTCCGTGCGATTATGAGGTGAAATATATCTGGGGATGCAGTAAAAAGACCGAATAGGTATTGACTTTTTATTATGCTTGTGCTAATATAGAGTTAGGCTGCGCAGCGGCAAGGTTTTTGGTGGTTTTGCTGCGATTCTAGGTATTTGGAGCTTTTGTGCTATAATTGGGTAAAAGTAATTTATAGGGAGTGATGATGGTTCCGTTAGGTGCAATTTTAGTATTAGTATTATTGGTGATAATTCCTGGAATTCGGATTATTAACCAGTACGAACGTGGAGTAGTGTTAAGGTTGGGTAAATATTCAAGGACTTTAAACCCAGGTTTTCGCGTCATTCTTCCCTATCTTGATAAAATGATCAAGGTAGATGTCAGAACGACCCCGATGGACATTCCGAAACAGGAAGTGATCACACGCGATAACGTGACCGTGAACGTGGACGCGGTGGTGTATGCTCGAGTGATTGATGCGCAGAAGGCCGTGCTGGAGACAACGAACTATCAGTATGCAACGAGTACTTTTGCGCAGACAGCACTCAGGGATGTGACGGGAAATTTTGATTTGGATGAGATTTTGTCTAAGCGAGATGAGATTTCTGCGCAGATTAGGGAAATTGTCGATGCGCAGACGGATAAATGGGGGATCGATATCGAAAGCGTCAAGTTACAGAATATTGAGCTGCCGGCAGACATGAAGCGGGCGATGGCGAAGCAGGCAGAGGCGGAACGCGAACGCCGAGCGGCAATTATTACGGCTGAGGGTGAGAAGAGTGCGGCGGCAGCTGTAGCTGAAGCTGCAACTATGTTGGCACAGACGCCTGGTGGCTTGAATATTCGTACTTTACAGACACTAGAGAAGATTAGTACTGACCCATCACAGAAGACAGTGATCTTGCTGCCGAGCGACCTTGCGGACGGCGTGACAAAGTTAATGCGCTAGTAGTATTGGGTGTTGCGGTCTTTGGAGGGTGGGGTAGACTTGGTTTTTGAGTATTATATTATAGGAGTTGGGGTGGGATTAGGGTTGACGAGAAATGGTTTTTTTAGTAAAATGGGGGTGTTGGTCTCTTAGTATAACGGTTAGTACATCGGGTTTTCATCCCGACAACGCGGGTTCGACTCCCGCAGAGATCACCAAGTTAGGACGTCACGTTTGATACAAAAATAATAAGGCGTTTGCCCCGATTTATAGGGGTAAACGCCTTATTTGATGATTGTGAGTGATAAGTGGATAAGGATTTGAATGGGAAATATACCATGAAGATATTGGTATTTGGAAAGTGATTTTACACGATGCACCCGTTTGGTCTATGGTTATAACGTGCTTTAGGAATGATTCTACACGTTTATACACGATTAGAGATTGACTGGCTCCCTACAATTCTGGATGTGTGTAGTACTAAGAATTCAATTTGCACATCTTCCAGCATTCTAGTAATACTTATCAGGAATATTTGCCTTGTCATAAATTATAGTGTTGAGACTGACCAATCCGCTACCAATATAGTTAAACTACCCTTAGCTTTTATCCGTAGTGGACTCGTCTACACTGATGGTGGTGGAGTTTATAACGTTGGTCAGAT
>CAOQYN010000013.1 GCA_948514425.1 uncultured Candidatus Saccharibacteria bacterium | reverse complement strand
ACCAGAGGGTAAATTCGCTATCACCATGTTCTCCAACTTGATAGGCGTGAATGGATTTGGGATGTACGTCTAAGTGTTCGGATAGCTTGAGACGTAAACGAGCGGAGTCGAGGATTGTTCCGCTACCAATGACTTGCTCACATGGTAGCCCGGAGTATCGCCACGTGAGATAACTCAAGGCGTCCATAGGGTTGGATACGACAATGAAAATCCCGTTGAAGCCGTTTTGCATGATTTGCTTAACAATATCTTTGGTAATCGCAGCATTTTTTTGCAAAAGGTCTGTACGAGTTTCACCGGGTTTTTGGTTGGCTCCAGCGGTAATGACACAGATATCGCAATTTTGGGCGGAAGAATAGTCGCTGGCGCGGATTTTGAGCCAGCTTGGGGCGATAGCCAAAGCGTCTCGTAAATCCATAGCTTCGCCTTCGGCGTCGTGCATGTCGAGGTCGGTTAGAATTAATTCACTGACGGGCGTGCGTTGGTTAAGCAAGGCGAATGCTATGCTGGCGCCAACGTTCCCTGTTCCCACAATCATTACTCTTCCACTCATCTTGTTTATGATTATATCATATGATGAGTGCTTGAAAGGAAAATTAGTCTTCGTTACGCTTTTTGATAATCGGGAATGGCACGGCTTCGCGACCGCTGACACCTTCTAGAAGCCAGAAGTTACGTTCAGAATTGCCCCAGCCACAGGCAGGAGGCATGCCGTATTCGAGCATTTCAACGAAGTCCATGTCGAGCATTTGCGCTTCATCGTCGCCATTGTCGCGCATGGCTTGTTGTTCTTCGAATCTGGCAAGCTGGTCGAGCGGGTCATTAAGCTCAGAATAGCCGTTGCCCATTTCGGTACCAGCGATAATCGGATGAAATCTCTGAGTTACGAGGGGGTTTTCGTCACTGATTTTGGCGAGTGGGCTTAGGCTGAGCGGTTCTTCTACGAGCCAGTATGGTCCGGCCGAAGTTTTGCGGATGAGTTTCCAGAGATGATCAATCAGACGTCCATCATTGGCGTTCGGATCAACAGTAACATGATTTTCTTGCAAGATGTTGAGCATTTGATCGCGGTTGGGATTAAAAACGTCGATGTTGAATTTATCCCTTAACAGATCAGCGTATTTGATACGCGGCCACTCTTGGTCTAAATTGATTTCAAAACCACCAACGTTGAATTGTAGAGTTCCCCAGGTTTCTTTGGCGACATACTTAATCATTTCTTCGTAAAGTGCCATGCCGTCTTCGTAATCTTCGTAGGCAGCATAACTTTCGAAGGCAATATGTTCTGGTAAGTGCTCGTCGTCAACTCCTTCGTTGCGGAATCTTGGACCAATATCGTAAACTTTTTCAAAGCCACCGCCAAGTAAGCGCTTGAGAGGAAGTTCTTGGCTAATGCGAAGATAATAGTCGCTATCGAGTGCATCCATATGGGTAACGAAGGGGTTAGCGTCGGCGCCCCCAGTTGTAGTTTCGAGAACTGGAGTATTAATTTCGATAAAACCATGAGCATTCATGAAATCGCGTGTAGCCTGCCAGAATTTACTACGACGTACAAGACGCTCACGCACCTCGGGGTTGACGTTCATATCGACGTAGCGACGACGATAACGTTCTTCTTTGTTGGTCAGACCGTCATATCCTGGTAGTGGGCGTAAGCTTTTGGTAAGCAATCTGATCTCGTTCGTAAACACAGAGATTTCGCCAGTGCTGCTCTTGCCGACTATGCCAGTAGCTTCAACGAAATCTCCAGTGTCGAGTAATTTGAGCTGTTTGACACCAAACATTTTATCACTGACGTTGTCAGTTTTTTCCATGAAGATCTGGACTTCGCCGCTATAGTCACGAAGCTTGACGAAAGCAATTTTACCGAAAGTACGAATAGCGACTATCCGCCCGGCAATACATACTTCTTGACCATTTTTTTCTTCAAAATGATTAAGGATGGTAGCAATTTTTGTATTGCGATGTGATTTTGCAGGGTAGGGGTTAATTCCTAATTCGCGAATTTGGCGTAATTTACGCAATCGCTCATCGCGATAATCATTCAAAGTAGTCATAATAATATATTATAGCAGATTTTGGGCGATAGGTAAAAGATTATTAGGAAATACTTTTGATTTTGACTGTTTTGCCATTAAAGTCAAAGGTTTCTCCAGCTTTTCGCCCCATTAGCTCTTTGCCGATTGGAGACTCGTGAGAAATTTTACCTTCAAGTGGGTTTGCCTCAACTGGGCCGACGACGGTGTAAGTAAATTCTTTACCAGCCATATCGATTGCGACGGTGGCGCCCATAACGACAGAATCATTAGCGCGTGGCGCTTTGATAATCTCGGCGTTTTTAAGAATGTCTTCGATCTCAATAATACGGTTTTCGACATTCTTTTGTTCGGCACGAGCATCAGTATATTCTTGGTTTTCCGAGAGATCGCCGAAAGCTCGAGCGGTTGCGATACGTTCGGCGATAGCAGGGCGCTCGGCGATCAGGTCGGCTAATTCTTTTTCTAGTTCAGCCTTGCCGGCTGGTGTGAGGTTAACTGTCTTTTTCATAACTACTAAGTAGTCTATCACTGATTACGGTAATTGTAAACCTTTGGATTTTAATAAAGTTCGGCTAAGTCAACGAGCTTTGTTTCGCCAGTTTGACGATTGGTGACTTCTGCTTTGCCGTCAGCGAGAGTTTTGTCACTAATGACTACGCGATATGGGATACCCATAAGTTCGGCATCGGCAAATTTTTCACCGGCGTGTAGGTCGCGATCATCAAAGATAACTTCTTCTTCGTGACCATGGTAAAGCTCTTCTGCTTTTTTCACACCCTCTTCGTTTAATCCGATGAGGTAATATTTGTATGGAGCAATATTTTCTGGCCAAACGAGACCTTTGTCATCGCACATCTTTTCGGCGATAACGCCCATGACGCGCGAAATACCGATACCGTAGCAGCCCATAAGGACTGGCTTGCGTTCGCCGTTTTTATCGGTGTATTCGAGACCGAGCGGAGCTGAAAACTTGGTTCCCAAGGTAAAGATGTTACCAACTTCGGCAGCTCTGGTATTTTCGAGTTCTTCGCGCTTGACTCCGAGATCATTCATCACTTCGTCAATCAATACTTCCTCGTTGAGGACGACGGACTTGTCGGCATTATAATAAATGTTGTCTTCACCAACTTCACAGAGAGTCTGAAACTCGTGGCTGTATTTGGAGAAAACGCCACCACTGGCGAAAGTCACAAAGGTGTCGCTGCCGATACCGAGACGGTCATAGATGCGGATATAGGCATTTTTGACTTCTTCATATAGTTTGTCATGTTCCTCTTCGTTGGTTGCGAAGGTGTACATGTCTTTCATTAAGAATTCGCGACCACGCATGATGCCGGATTTGGCGCGCAATTCATTGCGGAACTTAGTTTGAATTTGATAAACCGCGACTGGAAGATCCTTGTAGCTGGAGATGTAGTTGCGGAGCATTTCGGTAAAAGGTTCCTCGTGGGTTGGGCCGAGACCGAGTTCACCACCTGCGGCAAGCTGTGTGCGGAACCAAATATCCATTTTTTCTGGATCCCAGCGATCGGTTTTGATCCAAGGTTCAGGATTTTGCAGGGTAGACATTAAGCATTCTTCGCCGCCGATACGATTAAGTTCTTCGCGAACGATGGTCTTGATGTTATCAAGCACACGCAGACCAAATGGAAGATAATCGTAGACTCCAGCGATTTCTTTGTAAATATAGCCTGCACGACTAAGATATTGGGCTCCACGAGCAGTCTCATCTTTCGGAGCTGAGCGTAGAGTTTTGATAAAACTTTGACTTAAACGCATAATACTATATAGTGTAGCATGTTGAAGTAGTTTTTGGCAAGGCGGCTAGATGTATTAGCGCGAGAAAAATTATATGGCAATATATAGTAAGTAAAATGCAATGCCATTTGATAGCATATGTAGTAACATTCCACTCCAAATCGCGCCAGTAATTTCTCTGAGACCACAAAGTACTAAACTGAGAGCAAAGACACCAACGCTGACATTCCATTGACCGTGTAGAAAACCGAATAGTAACGAGACAAGCAAGATGGCGACTGGGAGTTTGAGTTTTTCGCGTAATTTACCGTAGAGCCAGCCACGCATGATGATTTCTTCGGCAATTGGAGCGATGAAGACGAGTGCAATCATGGCGATGATGCGATCGTTGGTTGTGATGAAATAGCCAAAACCGACGTCTTGAGATTCTTTGGCGTTAAACCATGTAAAAATTGACATTGCACTGGTAAAAACATAAGACAGAACGAGATAGGCAATATAAGCAATTGGTGCCAAGCCGATGTCGATAACGGTCGGTAGGTCTCTGAGGCCGAGTTCTGTACGGGAAGTATGAAGATTGGATGGTTCGGCTTGAATTGTTTTATTCGTGTTGGAAGGTTTGATTGATTTGAGTTTGGGGAGGAGCTTTGGTGGAAGAATAATGACCAAGAGTAAAGCTAAAATATAGGTAAGCGCATAATAAATGCAAGTCCACAGTGGTTGATTGAACTTGTCGCCAAGAATCCGAAGTAGTGGTAAACCAATAACATATTGACTAAATGTCATAGAAAAGGCTACCCAAACGAGCAAGAAGACTGTATACCTGACGGTATACCAGTTAATTTTATGATGTTTGGATGGAGTGGCGGGTTTTGTTTTTGTCACTAGAAGAACCTCGTGATGTCAAGGATGGAAATAAAGATGATGAGCATAATGAGAATCATAAATGCTCGTGAGACGATGCGTTCCTCGGTCTCCTTTGTAAGTGGTTTGCGACGGAGCTTGTAAAATGCGATGAGGAGCCAGCGTCCACCGTCTAGGGCGGGGATAGGTAAGACATTCATGCAAGCTAATGAAATAGAAATAATCGCAGCGAGAAAAGCGAGATTGGAAACGCCGGAGCTAGCGAAGGCTGGGAAAATAATACCAATAATACCGATTGGTCCGCTAACTGCGTCGCCAGCGGCAGAAATTGCTGTTTGTCCAGCTTCACGTACTACACTATCGCTGCTAAACTGTCGAACGGCGCCAGAGATGAGGTTCCAAACCATGTCACCGAGGCCACGGAAAGTTTCGCCAGTGAGCTGAATAGTCGTACCTAGGCCGACGATCGGAGCTGACCAAGTAGAACGGATAAAGGTTTGTCCATATGACATAGAGACGCCTAGGCTATATTCGGAGTCTTCGGGATTAAGTTTGGCGGATAATTCTCTCTCGGTTTCATGATTTTTGACGGTGTATCTAACGGTTTCGCCAGCGTGTGCTTGACCATAGGATGTAACATCAGTGGGGTACATGATGGTGATGTCTTCAACTTTGACGATTTGATCACCCTTTTGGAAGCCAGCTTGCTTAGCTGGTGAGTTTTCGATCACGTCAACTACTGTGACGCCATCACCAATGATCTCGGCGTCATTGCCAAGATAAAATTGGTGTTCTATGAATTGGGGCATACCGGTAAAAGCCAAGATGGTAAGTACGATGGCGGCAACTAACCAGTTCATCAACACGCCGCCAAATAGGATTTTGGTTTTACTCCAAAAACTAGTAGCACCAAAAGTGCCTTGACGGGTGTCGGAGTCGGATTCGCCATCCATGGAGCAAAAACCGCCAATAGGTAGCCAGTTAAGGCTGAAAACCATGTGTTTCTGAGGTTTATTCCATTCAGACTTTGGGAGACGAACCCATTTTTTAACCCCTTTTTTGCCTTTCTGCCAACTAGGGTTGCGTACCCAGGCGATAGCGCGTGGAGGAAAACCGATACCAAATTCTAAAACGCGGACACCGTTTTTGCGAGCCATGATAAAATGCCCAAATTCGTGAGCAACGACTAGAAGCATCAGAATGATTAGGCCAATAATAATTCCCAGTAATATATTCATACAGTCTAAGTATAGCATATTTTGGCTAAGTTGAAGTCACTTAAGTTTATTTGCCAAAACGACGACCGCGGTTGTGGTATTCTTCTAGGGCGGCTAGACAATCTTCGGAACTAAGATCGGGAAAGTTTTTCTCGATGAACCAGAATTCAGAATAGGCGGAGCGCCAGAGTTGGAAGCCAGAGAGGCGCTGCTCGCCGCTCGTGCGGATAATGAGATCGCAACTTGGTACTTCAGGGTGATAAAGATATTTGGCAAAAGTTTGAGGTGTGAGTTTGGTCTCCCCAGCTTGGACGGCCTTCGTGGCGGCGTCGGCGATTTCCCATTCCCCGCCGTAATTAAAGCAAATGCAGACTGTCATACCGGTGTTGTTCATAGTTTCTTGTTCGGCTTGCATCATCTTAGACCATAAATCAGGGTCGACTGGCTCTGGACGTCCCATGATGACAATGCGAAGGTTTTGCTTTTTGAGCTTTTTGGTTAGGCTTTTGATTTTATCGCCTGCTAATTGCATGAGATAGCTCACCTCTTCTTCAGTACGATTCCAATTTTCAGTGCTGAAAAGGTAGAATGATATATATTCTACCTCGGTGTTTTTTAGAGCATCAATAATAACTTCGACTTTGTCGAATCCGCGACGGTGTCCTTCAAGAGTTGGCAAGTGATGATCGCGTGCCCAACGTCGGTTGCCATCAGCAATAAAACCGATATGTTCCAGAGGTTTTGCCATTAGATTGCCATAATCTCTGTAGTTTTGTCTTTGAAAACAGTGTCGATTTTGTCGCTGTAGGTTTTGGTGAGTTCGTCAACGTCTTTCTCGGCACGTTTTTTAGTATCTTCGGGGAGTTCGGCAGTTTTGAGTTCTTTGCGGGCGTCTTCGCGGACGTTGCGGATTGCGATTTTAGCTTCTTCGACTTTGCTGGATGCAGTTTTGACAATCTCCTTACGACGCTCTTCTGTGAGTGGCGGAACTGGTACGCGTACAACATGCCCATCATCGGATGGGTTAAGCCCAAGTGATTCGTCGTTGCGGATTGCGGCGGCAATAGCTTGAATGTTGCTAGGATCGAATGGAGTGACTACGAGGAGGGTGGCACCAGAAGCGGTAATGTTGGCAGCTTGATTTAGGGGCATGAATTGTCCGTAGACCTCAACTTTGATGTTGGCTAACATATCGGGGTGAGCACGCCCAGTCCGAACTTTTTTCATTTCGTCCTGAAAACGTACAATGACATTTTCCATAGCAGTGCGATATTCGCTGTCGTCAAACATAAAATCCTCTCGTTAGTAATGGCTTAATTGTACCATAAAAGTATGGTGTATAGAATACTTGCAATAAATAAGTCACCCCTTGATTGAGGTGACTTATATGCATAGTACCGATAACTACTCAGTGACGCCAACTTCGAGACGTTTGAATTGGCTAATAGTGATATTTTCGCCAGTTTTGGCGACAGCATTTTTGATAAACTGTTCTACGGTCATACTGTCATCCAAAATGTATGGCTGCTGCAAGAGAACTTTTTCGCCAAAGGCTTTCTTGATTTGACCGTCAAGAATTTGATCTTTCATATTTTCTGGGCCTTTGAAGTTTTCTTCTAACTCCTTGCGCTTGGCTTTCATGTCGGACGCTGGAATGTCTTCAAGGCTAATGTATAGCGGGTTCATGCTGGCGACTTGCATGGCAAGCTTGTGGGCAAGATCCTTGAATTCTTCGGTTTTGGCGACGAAGCTGGTCTCACAGTTGACTTCAATGATGGCACCCAAGCGACCATCGTGGACATAAGTTTCGATGATGCCTTCGCGAGTTTCGCGATCGCCGCGCTTTTCAGCTTTGGTCATACCTTTTTTGCGCATCGCTTCAAGAGCTTTGTCAAAATCTCCTTTAGCTTCAACCAGTGCGTTTTTTGCGTCGGTCAAGCCAACACCAGACAATTCTTTGAGTTTTTTGATTAACTCGATTGAGATATTTTTGACTTCATTTGCTTTTTCTTTGAGTTCTTCGCTCATTTTGCCTCCTATGATTTATATAATATAGTCGTAAGTAAAATATTTAGGCTTTTTTGACTTCGCCTGCTTTAATAGCTGCAACCATGTAGTCCAAAATCAGCTGGACGGCTTTGATTGCATCATCGTTGGCTGGAATAATATAGTCAATGTTAGTAGGATCGACGTTGGTATCGGTAATGGCAAAGACTGGGAGTTTTAGACTGTTAGCCTCTTTGATAGCATTCTTGTCTTGGATGGCATCCACGACAATGATGGCGGCTGGTTGTTCGTTCATCTCCTTGATGCCGCCATAGCGTTCATTGAGGAGATCGATTTCTTCTTGAAAGCGCTGAACTTCAAGCTTAGAATAGCGCATTTCGAGTTCGCCAGAAGCCATGCGACGTTCGAGGTCGTGAAGCTTTTTGATTTGCTTGTTGATGGTTTCAACATTAGTTAAAGTACCTCCAACCCAACGTACGGTGACATATGGCATATTGACGCTCTCGGCGGAAGCTTTGGTGATGTCTTTGAGCTGTTTTTTCGTACCGACGAACAAGATCTTCTTGCCGTTTGCAGCGATTTTGGTCAGTTCGGGAAGGGCTTTTTCGAGTGCTTCGACGGTTTTTTCAAGGTTGATAATGTGTCCACCCTGGCGCTTGCTGTGGATGTATGGCGCCATTTTTGGATGCCAACGGCTAGTTTTGTGCCCAAAGTGAGCACCAGACTCAAGGAGGGCCTTAATATCGATATTTTTAGGATCGACGGTCATATTGTTTCCCTTTCTCTTTGCCATAGGGTGTTATTCAGGAAAACTCCCACGGCTGTTTCGTTAAATAGTATATACTTCCATTATAGCACAGATTTGTTGAAAAATCAATAGCTAAATCCAAAAATACAGGCTCGCTGACCTGTATTTTGGTTGCTTGAAAGCTATTTTGTATCTTCTTCGGATTTTTCAGCTTTTTTTGCAGCTTCTTTTTCGGCTTTTTTAGCCTTGTTGGCAAGGTTGGCGCGGAGAGCCTCGGCGCGTTTGGCACGGGCTTTGAAGCGATCAACGCGACCTTCGGTATCGATAATCTTCTCTTCGCCGGTGAAGAATGGATGCGAAGCGGAGGAAATCTGAACCTTGATAAGAGGATATTCAACCCCGTCCTCCCATTTAATTGTTTCTTCGCTTTGTGCAGTTGAGCGAGTTAAGAAAGAGAAACCCGCGGCTTCGTCCGCAAAAACCACGTAGCGATAATCTTCTGGTTGTGTAACTTTTTTACTCATAATTGTTACAATTATAGCAAACTTTTTCTAAAAGTAAAGAGCTGCTAGTGGGCTTAGTTTTAGCTTTTGTCCGTAGTGGGTATCTAAATGTGTCGGTGGGGGCAATCTATAATATAGGGTTCAATGGTTATGATTGGTTTCGCACGTCATTGAATATGAATATTGCTTATAGTTCGCGTTTCGATCAGGATGACGTGATCTCGTCTAATGCTTCACACCAGCGCCTGTATGCTTTCCCCCTCCGCTGCCTCTACCTAGGTAGTGTTTGATGGAGGAAAGAGAGCCGTTAGCGTAAGGACAAACATAAAAAAGCGGGTACTAGTACCCGCTGGAGATGACAACTGTCATCTCGATTACCAATTACCCAAACCAGCCAGGACCGTTAGAAGATCCCTTGTTGCTGCCGGCATTAAAAAACAAATTTAGTATGCCATCACTATGGTCAGTGCTGCCAGAATCCTTGACGCTATTGAGGCTTTGATTGGTATTTTCGCTGCCATATTTGATTTCGAAGCGTTTTTCTGCTTCGCAGCAACGGTCTGCCTGATCTAAGGTCAGATGTGCTCTGCCGCACCTTTCACAGCGATAAGTCCTATCGCGGTATGAATGTTCCCGCGCGCAAGCGTCAAATTGCGCATCGCTGTAATGGTATCCCCCGCAGTAAGGGCAACGTTCTGAACCCCTTCGGTTCTGATTGGTGAATGTTGTTAACTGGTATGACATTCATAATCACCTCCGTTTCTTGAATGTCGAAAGTTAAATTGCGTGGTGGTATAACACCAGAATTTGGTCACCGACGCAATCGCCTGTAACTTTCACATTATACATCATGTCACTTGATTTGTCAATGGTTATTTAATTTCGAGCAGTTTCTCGATGAAAGCACGGATGTCCTTGAGGGTGTTTTTCTTATCGGCAGGGAGGTTAAGGTCTGGGTTTTCGACGAAATTTAGATTGGTGATTTGTTGATAGATGACTTTGGCGAGTGCGCGTAGTTCTTGGTTGTTGGAGTCATCATATCCGTAGATTTTGTCGTAGACTTTGCCTTCGATGTCGGGTGAGACGAATAGGATGTGACCTTTTGTGACTTTATAGTTGCGGTAGGTAGGAGAGAGGTTCAGCAAAAGTTTGTAGAATTCAAGCTGCAAAGAGTATTTGTAGAGTGTAGGATGACTTTGCCATTTGTTTTCATGATAGTTGCCAGTTTTGAAATCATATACTTCGATAGTTTTGGTAGTTTGATCGATGTTGATATGATCGATTTTGCCAGTGACTGGTATACCGTCATAGCTAAGATGTTCGGAGGAAAGATTAACTTCACCTTTGGCGCCAGTGGAGCGTAGGATATCTTGAAATTCGCTAAGGACGATTTTGAGACTGATGGCGCCTTTTTCTTGAAGTTCTTTGATCTCGCGTGAGAGTAATGGTACTTCTTTGGCTTTGTCGTGAAAATATTGCAAAGCAGATGCTTCATCCAAGGACTGATTGGTGACTTGTTCGAGTGTGCTATGGATGAGGTTGCCATAGGCAAGCTGTAATGTAAGCGGTTCGTCGGGGGCGCAAAGAACGCGCTGCCGATAAACGGCTTGAGGGCCAGCATAAATGAGGTCGATGAAGTTTGTTAAGTCAGTGGCTGTGAGGCGGTAGTTGGCGAGTCGGGATTGGAGCAGGAGTTTTAGGTCGGGAGTGAGGGTGGTGTAACTTGAGATCCAGTTTTGACGAAGTTCATTGAGTCGAGTAGTTTCGTCAAATTCGTCGTAATGAGTCTGAATGGTTTGGCAGTTTGCTGGCAGATATGGTGATAGCTCAACTGCGGCTTTTTCGTCGCGCTGTTCGTCCAAATAACCTAGGCGGGCGACTTTTTTCTCAGAGAAATCTTGGATTGAGTTGGTCATGATTAAATGTTGTTTGGCGCGGGTGATTGCGACGAAGAGAAGTCGGAGTTTTTCGTCATCGGTGACTCCAGTGTGGCGAATTTGACTAAGGTTATTAGGGAGGCTAAACATGTTGTTGTTCCCTTTGGCTTTACCCCATGCAAGCTCGTCTACGGCGATAAGAAAAACCCATTTGAACTCAAGACCTTTGCTTTTGTGGGCGGACATAATTTGGATAGCATGTGGGGCGTCACGATATGGGCTGGTGTTGATAATGCTGGCTTCGGCGGCACGATAATCTTCAATCATGTTGATAAAATCTTGAAGTTTGGGATTTGAGGTTTTAGTGTGCGAGAGTACAGTATTTTTGAGGGCATTGAGATTTTCAAAGAGTTCAAAGATTTCATTTTTGCTGCAGTGGGCTTCGTAGTAAGAGAGGTAGGGTGAACAAAAGCCTTCAAGTTCGACCGTACCAATGAGATAATCAAACCAAAGTCGAAGTGGAGTTTCAAAGCTTTTGAGTGCAAGGTTGGCCAGCCACTGTGCAATTTGCTGGAGTTTTTGATTGTCACTTTTGGAGAGATATTCTAGAAGAGATTGGTTTGCTTTGCGAGCGTCATATGCAATTTTGAGTGCATCGATGGGATTGACTTCGAGCCAAGGAAAGCTCAGAATTTCGAGCAGGCGATGGCTGGGCTGTTTTTCGGTTGCCAGATCATGGGTGAATTCGGCGAGAATAATTAGTTCGTGGATTTTGGAATCTTCTAGGAGGTTTGCTTTTTTTTCGTAAGCAAGGTCGAGATTTTGATTTTTGAGATAAGGTAATAGGGGGGCTATGTGCTTGTGTTTGGGGGCAATGATTGCTATCTCGTCGGGGTTCTCGCCGGCTTCAATGAGTTGGCGAATCTGCCGAGCGATCCAATAATATTCATCGCTAGCAATGTTAAACTCGTGACGCTCAATTTGGCAAGTTGTGGGTTGTTGGCCACCGATTTTTCCGAGCATAGAGCGGAGAATTTTGGCGACATTATGATGTTTGGCAAAGCTGTCGGTGATTTGCCTAGAAATGCGATGTGAAAAAGCAAGAATTTCACTAGTACTGCGATAGTTGTCTAAAAGGGTAATAACTTTTGCATCGTAATGGGTTTGATAATCTAATAGATTGCTGGCGTTTGCGCCTTGGAATTCAAAAATTGCCTGATCATCGTCACCAACGGCCATAATACTGGGATTTTCGTAGTCGGTGAGGAGTTTGATGAGCTCAAACTGTGAAGGATTTGTATCTTGGAATTCGTCAAGTAGGATATATTGAAAAATTTCTGATAAACTAAGTCGGAAACCACGATCCTCACGCAGGGCTTTGATGGCCTCCTCAATCATATCGGCAAAATCAAATAATCCTTCGGTGCGTAGCTTTTGGTCGTAAAGATGCATGATTCCAGCTAAAGCAGTGAGTTTCTTGTTGGCGATATAATCTTTGAGGCGGTATTCTCCTGTAGAGTTACACTCAAAACGCTGATTTTTCCATTTCGTGAGCGGGCTGACGCTTGGTTTGTCTTTGGCGTTTTCGGTGTCTATAATCTCGGCGAGTTCGCGTACAAGATGATTGGCGCTAGGTTCGATATTGCCGACGATGGGCTCTGCACTAGTATATTGGCTGAGAGTTTCTAGTAGGGGTTGGTAGACTTCTGCCAAGGCTGCAGAATACTTCATGCGAGGTTTGAGATTGGCAAGGATAATGGAGGCGGCTTGGCTGATTTTTTCACTATCTTCTAGATTTTGTTTGGCGATTTTTGCAAGATTGTCGGCACTAAGTCTGGCGGATTTGGCATGCCCAATGGTTTCAACAAGGTCATTAATTTTGGCGGTTTTAAGGATATTGTTTGCTGGGAGATTTTCTTGAATTTCGCGAACAAACTTAAATTGCGTAACGCCGTCTATAACATTATCTAGATCGCGATTGAATTTTTCGGCGTAGTTTTTATAACGTTCAAGGATATTGGATCCAAAAGCGTGATATGTAAAAATATTGACGCTACTTGCGGCTTGGCCAATCATGCTACCGAGACGTTCGCGCATATTGCTGGCTCCAGATTCGGTGAAAGTCAAGCAAAGAATATTTTCGGGATTGGTATCGGTATTTTCAAGAATATATGCCACTTTAGCAGAAAGTAACTGAGTTTTACCAGTTCCTGGGCCAGCGAGGACGAGTAAGGGCCCGTCTAAATATTCAACGGCTTGTTGCTGTTCATTGTTGAGACTCATACTTACCTCCTAAATATTTTTGAGCTTGAGAACTACTAGATTTTCGATGTGTGGCGTGCGCGGAAAGAAATTAAATGCTTCGATTTTAGTGATTTGGTATTTATCAAGTAGTAGTTTAATATCGCGAGCCTGGGTAGCGGGATTACATGAGAGATAGATAATTGACTTTGGTTGAATTTCCAAGAATTTGTTTATAACCTCTGGACGACAGCCGGCGCGTGGTGGATCAACGATTACAGTTTGGTCTGGCTCAATGTATTCAAGTGCGTCTTCAGACTTCGCCAGTATTGGTTTGATTTGTGAATTTTGAGTAATACTAGAGGCGGTTTTGACATTTTCTAGCATTTCATCATAAGCGGATTTATCGCACTCGACTAAGGTTAGTTGGTGTTCTCTAGCAATGCTGAGCCCGATGGTGCCGACTCCAGAATATAAATCAAGCACGTTGGTGGGCTGAGGGCCAGATTCGCATGTGTTCAGGATTGATGTGAGAGCCTTGGCGTATACTGGTAAATTGATTTGGAAAAATCCATTAGGCGAATAAGAATAAGTTATACCAAAAAGTTGGTCTTTAAGTTTGGCGAATTTGGGGTGTGGACGATGGTTCTCAAATAATCCGCCGCTTACTTCGCCCTTTTGATTACAACGTAGAAGTAAACTCTGATATTTTCTTGCATCTTCGCCTTTGGCGTTGAGTTCGGCGATAATTTCTTGGGCTTTTTCTAGGATTTTGGGATGTTCAAGGCTGGATTTAGTAATTGGTATTTTGCGGTGGCTACCGCGTTCATGAAAGGCGAGATGAATCTTGCTATCAGCGTGGCTATAATATAATGCATATTCCATCTTATTACGGTAGCTATAAGGAAGGTCAAAATCTTGATCTTGCGAATTGAGTTCAAACGTCGAAAGATCAATTTCGTGTTGACGAAAGATTTCTTTGATGAGTTTGACCTTTTCGCTCATTTCGCGGCTGTAGTCGAGAATTTGCCATGGTGAAGTAGCAAGGTAGCATTCGTCTTTGGGCTGAACACGAAATTTTGATTTTACTAAAACTTCTTCGGCGATACCTTCGACAAAGCTAGATTTTTCTTTGGTTACTCGAACTTTGGTTACTACTTCTTCAGGAAGTGCACCCCAGAGGAAGATTTTTTTACCATTTTCGAGTGTAGCAATGGTTTGGCCACCAGGAATAAATTTTTCGACTTTAATTTGTTCGGTGATATAATTTATAGGTTTTTGACGGGCATTTTTGGGTTTTAGAGAAGTATTTTCTTTATTATTCATATCTTAGGGCATCGATTGGGTTTTTGTGAGCAGCTTTCCAAGCAGGAATGGTTCCAGCAAGAAATGCGATAAACATAACAGTGAGCACAATGGGTAAAATATTACCAACTGTGAATTTGAACAAGTCGAAGGTCGGAAAGACTTCGAGGAAACCGCCAGGAGCATGGACGGCGGAATTGACGGCAGTACCAATTAGCACGGCCACCAATACGCCAACTACCGAACCCCAGAATCCAAGCATAATAGCCTCAGTGGCAAACTCTGCATAAACGCGGCTACTGGACATTCCGAGTGCTTTATCAAGACCAATTTCACGAGTGCGTTCTTCGACGGACATAAAGAGTGTGTTGACGATTCCAATTGCAGCAGCCAACAACGCAATGCCACCAAAAATGCCAAAGACGATCATTATAACGTCGAAAAAGGTACGAATCATACCCATCATGTCAGATACGCCAACGGCATAGAATCCGTTTTCTTCGAGAACTTTTTTGATTTCTTCTTCGGTATATTTACTAGTATCAAAACGAGTTTGAACAGTATAAACAAGCTCTTTTTGTTCGGCTGGATAATGCTTGGTGCCAGCTTCGTACATGGCGTCTTCGAGTGCGAGACTGATAAGACTACCGTTGACGGCAACTACGCCTTGAGCTTGGACGCCAACAACTTTGGCTTCAAACTCCATGGGTTGATTTGTGAATGGGTCAAGCATGACGAGGGCGACTACTTTGCCGATAGCGTCTTCATCGGATTCAAAACCAAGCGCCTTGGCATATCCAGGTTCAAGCATGATTTGATATTCGTTGGTCTTGTTATTCGGGATGTGTCCAGCAGTTGCGCCAATTTTGAAATCTCCAGGTGGCATAGCGCCAACATTGATAGTATATTTTTTATCAGTTTTATCACTAGTGATATACTCGATTGGAATTTGCTTGGCGATATAGATATTATCACCATCAATGCCGTCAATTGATTTTAGTTTTTCGATTTCCTCTGCATTCATGGCACTGACTTTTTGGCTGGGATCATATTCTGTGGGTTCGTCGCTGCCTCCCATCATGCTCGAAGCAATAGTATTTGCGGAGCCAGCACTCATAACCATGAGATAGTCTTCACCGCCAAGGCTGGCAGTCTGGTCGTCAATAAAAGCGTTAACTCCAGCATTAATAGCAACATTTAGGATGATTGTGAAACTGCCGACAAAAATTGCGATGATTGTAAGGGCAGTACGAACTTTGTTGCGAAAAAGATTGTGGTTTGCAGTGCGCAAAATGTCAAAAAACTTCATTATTTATCTCCTTTCGCAGTTTGTTTTTTGGTGCTTTTGGATTTGGGCATATTTTTTGCTTTGGCAGTTTTGCTAGTCGTCTTTTTGGCTTTGCGAGATTTTGTAGTTGAATCTTCAACGATTTTCCCATCAGAAATACGAATTTGACGATCACACATCATAGCAAGATCTTCGTCGTGAGTCACGATGATGAGTGTAACGCCTTTTTTCTGTAACCCAAAAAGTAACTTAATAACTTTATCGCCAGTAGTGGAATCGAGATTGCCAGTTGGCTCATCGGCAAAAAGGATTTTTGGATCATTGACTATGGCGCGAGCAATACAAACGCGCTGTTTTTGACCGCCTGAAAGGTCATTGGCTTTAAACTTTGCACGATCGGTCAGACCAACGGTACGTAAGGCTTTCATGGCAAGCTCGCGCCGAACTTTGCGTCGTTTGCCAGCAATTTTTAGTGGTAACGTAACATTATCCAAGACGCTGTCTTGAGGATTGATGAAAAATTGTTGAAAGACGAAACCGAAGCTTTGGTTGCGCAGTTTATTGAGCTGACGATTCGTAAGTTTGGTTGAGTCGATGCCATCGACTGTGACGGTGCCTTCAGTAGGCCGGTCGAGTAGGGCTAGTAAATGCATGAGCGTAGACTTGCCAGAGCCGGATTTTCCAACTATAGCGACTGATTCGCCCTCCTTGATTTCTAAATTGATTTTTTTGAGTGCGGTAAAAGCTGTAGAGCGTTTACCGTAAATTTTGACTAAGTTGTTTACCTCGATAACTGGCTGTTCCATTCTGACATTATAGCATACTAGCGGAGGTATTGCCAGAGTTGACCGTTTGCAGTATCGAGAACAGCGATGTTATACTTAGCAAGTTGCTCTCGTAATTGGTCGGATTTCGTGAAGTCTTTCGCTAGACGTGCGGTTTGTCGTTCTGCCAATAGCGCTTCGCATTGCGCACTAAGTGGTGGGGCATCTTGGATAAGATTGAGACCGAATAATTCATCAATGAGTTGCCAATTTTCAAAACTGAGATCAAGGTTATCAATTAGGGCAAAGGAGGCAGGCGATCCGAGGTCATCATTGACGGCAGAGATAATTGTCTCAAGGTCAGTACTAGGTATTTTAATCTGCCTTGCTTTTGCAATGCGATTCCTCCAGTTAAGGCGTCGCAGACGGGCAGCTTCTAGGTTACTGAGACTAAAATCGCGTTCGGAACGATAATGACCTTGTAGCACCCACATTTTAAAATCTAACGGAGAGTAGCCCTTGTTTGCTAAATCTTTGAGAGTATAGCCATTACCAAGACTTTTCGAAATTTTTTGACCGTCGCTGAGAAGATGATTACAATGCAACCAATATTTTGCTAATTTTTTGTCGAAAGCAGCTTCACTCTGCGCGATTTCATTAGTGTGATGCACTGGGATATGATCGATGCCGCCAGTGTGGATGTCGATAGTTTCGCCAAGTTCACTGTGAATAATCGTCGAGCATTCAAGATGCCAGCCTGGGTACCCAGGGCGACTGAGATAATCCCAGCGCATATCGTGCTTTTCTTCAGGTCGGATAAATTTCCAGACGGCAAAATCGCTTGGGTTGCGTTTTTCGCTAGATAACGCTACGCGAGCCCCGGCTTTTAAATCTCTAAGACTAAGTTTGGCGAAATCGGCGTATTTTGCAAATTTACTGGTATCAAAATAGATACCATCGCTAGTCTCGTAGGTGTAACCTTTTTTAGTAAGTGCATCAACAACCTGAATGTCGGCTGCAATGTAGTCTGTAGCTTTGGCGATTTTGGTAGGTTCAACTAGATTGAGGGCATGAAAGCCAGTCAGAAATTCATGAGCATAATAATCTGCGACTTCCCAGACAGTCTTACCACTAGTACGTGCACCTTTTTCGAGTTTGTCTTCTCCTTCGTCGGCGTCTGAACTCAAATGCCCGACATCTGTAAGATTGAGGACTCGATGTACAGTATAACCATTGAACTTAAGTAAACGCACGAGTAGATCCCAGTATATATAGGCGGCATAATTGCCTATATGTGGCGAGCTATAAACGGTTGGTCCGCAGGTGTAGACTTTGACGTTTTGCGGGTCAAATGGCTTGAATGTCTCAAGTTTACGACCTAGTGTATTGAATAATTTCATGATGCTTTTTCCTCTCGTAGAATTTTTTTCAATTCGATAAGGATTTTACTGCGTTTTTGAGCGGAAATGTCATGATGACCCATGACGCTAATGAAGTTGATATATTTTGAATTAACGTCGGCGAGATGTTTAAGGTTTGAACGGATGACGAGCGGGTCAAAATGTCCGTGGATAATTAAAGTTGGAATTCTGAGCTTAGTAAAAGTACGGTAGTTATTATGATTGAGTATAATATTATCCATGGAACGACCGAAAGCGGGGGTTTTAATATATCTGCTGCTAAAGCTACTGAATCTTTGGATGAAATTCGCGATTACTTCCATTACAGGTTTGTCCTGAGCAAGTTTATGTAGTGAAGCATAGGATTTGGTATAAACTCGATCGGGAAGTTTGGCGAGTTCTTCTGATAATAGGATTGGAGGCGAAACCAAGATTAGATGTGACAAGTCGACGCTGGGCTGAAAATTAACAGCGTAATCTGCAGCGATGAGTGACCCCATAGAGTGGCCGATAAGGACGACTGGACTTGTGATTCTGAGGTGTTTAAGAGTAGAGTCGAGCGCACGGTCGTAATCATCGTAATCATAATCTAGCCATTTGGATTGCAGGGCAGCACCGAACCCTAAAAGATCAAGTGCGATAAATCTAATATTTTTCAGGTCGGAATTTTTTGTAAATTGGCGAATAGTTGTGCGCCAAGTGTCTGAGGTAGCGGAGATGCCATGGAGAAAAACGACTGTAAGTATTGGATCTTTTGTATGCGAGTCATAGACAGGTTTGAGACGAATTGGTTGATGTAGAATTTTGTACCAGACTCGGGTGCGGAAGTTATAAAGTTTACTATTGGCGCGTGGCATTAGGACTCCTCTGAGTTTTTAATGGCGGACTGTTCGAGTAAATTAGGGATAATTTTTATTAAATCCGAAACGACATCGTCGTAACTCATATCGTAAGATCGAAAACCAGCGGCGAAGGGATGCCCACCACCGCCAAAGTAGCCAGCAATCTGATCGGCGATTGGTTCACTAGTGCGAACTTTGCCGGTTATTTTACCATCGGGATAGGTCTTGATCGCGACAGCAACAACGACGCCTTCTACAAGACGCATTTCTTCAAGGATGAGGACATTAGGATTATATTCGTCGGAGTATTGTTGGATGTCTTCGAATGGAATATGCACGGTGGCCAATTCCCCGTCAAGCGAGTAATCAATGCGCTTAATTAAATCTGCTTTGTAATCAAGAATACGTGGTGACTTTTTCATAAATTCGCGTCGACGTTCGTCAAGTTGCGCGGGGCTAACTCCTAGGTCAATAAGGTCGGCCATGGTGCGCATGGTGTCGGCGTCGACTGAATTGCTAACCAGTCCTAAGGTATCGGATGAAATTGCAGAGTAAATAGCCTCGGCGGCGTCTTGGGTTATATTGAGCTGAAGAGTGCGAGCGATCTTGAAAATGAGCATAGCGCATGCTGGGAGAGTCGCTATGATAGATTCGTGCGGAAACTCTAAATCGTCAGGCGTTTCGTGATGATCGAGGACGAAAACAGGTTTTTGATAAAGACAGTTTTTGATTGCAGTGTCATCAAGCAGTTTTGAGAGTAAAACACTAGCAGCAGTATCTACTATGATGTAGGCGTCGGCTTTGTAGTCAAAATCATTGGTAACACGTGACCAATCTGGAAAGTAGCGTAGGTATTTTGGTATGTCTACTGGACAATATAATGAATTTTCACTACTGTTTAGGATATAGTCTAAGGCGATGGCTGATCCTAAGGAATCACCGTCTGGGTTTTCTGCTTGAATGATGCAAATTCGACTTTTATTAGCCAAAAACTCCGCAAATTTCTCGTACATATTGATATTATAACACACTAATTTTTAGTTTTTTTGCGTGTGGACTGTTTTGCTGGGGTTTGATTAGGGAAGGCTTTCACGAGGCGGCGATTCAACTTGCTTTTGCCACTTAGAATTTCATGAACACGAGCAGCAATCTCATCGGTAGCATCACGCTGCACTGTACCAACCGTAATGCGAACGCCAAACATGAGCCAAAGCGAAAAAGTAATGTCAAATATCAGCCAGACAAATAGACTGGTTGCTAGGAGCGTTGTGACTGTTGGAGAGATGGTGCTAAATAAAGTAATGAGCGTGGGATTGATAATTTTAAGAATGAGGATACCAAAAATCCCAAAAGACAAGATTGATTCAAGACAAATGCGACCGTTAAGATTGAATGGACGATCAGTATAATCCCACCAGCGGACGCGAAAAAGTTTTTCCATGATATAGCTAACACCATATTCTAAAATTGCGCTACCAACCACAGCGACACAGAAGATGACGAGCGGAGATTCGGATGGGTTTAGAATGAGAGATAGTAGTAATGCCCCAACTCCATAAATTGGACAAATTGGGCCAACAAGAAATCCGCGATTGACGAGTTTACGATGTTGCAAGAGACCAATACAGACTTCTACCAGCCAGCCACCAAAGGCGTAAGCCATAAAAATGAGAAACCAGAGCGTAAGTTTTTCCATGAAAGTATTATATCATAGTTCTTCGAGGGGAGTCTGATCGGAAGTTGCAGCTGGTAGTGCCTCAACATTGCGAAGTTTGCGTTCAATTTGACGGGAAGTAACTTCGGCAGCGCCGATTTTATTGGTGGTTTCTTCGAGTTTTTTGCGAGTAGCAGCCAATAAATCGCCAAACTTAGTAAACTGAGCTTTGACAGCGCCTAGAGTTTGCCAAACTTCGGCTGAACGTTTTTCGATTGCGACACTACGAAAGCCCATTGTGAGACCAGAAAGGATTACTGGTAGAGTACTAGGTGAAGCTAGAACCACGTTGAATTTTTGGCGAATTTCATCACTAAGGCCTGGGATGCGTAGGATTTCAGCATATAGACTTTCGGTAGGGACGAACATAATCCCGAAATCTGTGGTAGCTGGTGGATCGAGATATTTGCTAGAAATTTTCTTGGCCTGCTCTTTGACGTCGGACGCAAGAGCTTTGCGGAACTGGTCAATTTCGGTGCGGCTGGCGGCGTCATAAGCATGGATGAGGCGAGCGTAATTCTCGACTGGAAATTTGGAATCGATGGGAAGGTGTACGATATTTTCGCCTTTCCCTGGCATTTTGATGGCAAATTCAACACGATCATTGCTACCAGATTTCGTAATTACATTCTCAGAATATTGATTAGGGCTAAGACAGTCAGAAATGAGATTACCGAGCTGCACTTCGCCATAAATTCCGCGGGTTTTGACTCCTTCCATGACCTTTTTTAGATCACCGACACCGTGAGCGAGATTTTTCATTTCTCCAAGACCTTGATAGACTTGAGTAAGTTGATTGGAAATGAGCTTAAAACTATCGTTGAACCGTTTTTCGACGGACTGTTGAAGCTTTTCGTCGACTGTGAGGCGCATTTCCTCGAGCTTCTTGTTATTATCGTCTTGGAGTAACCTGACGCGTGAGTCGAGAGTGCGACCAACAGTCTGGAGGTTTTCGGCAATCTCTTTACGATTCTCGCGAAATTCAGTTTCGATTTGTGGGGCAAGTTTGTCTAATGCACTTTCGACACGAATTAGACGCTCTTCAAAACGTGAAGTATCAAGGCGAGTAACGGGCTTGCGAAAGAAGTTAACGATAAGAAGCAGGACGATAACGACTAATAAGATTACGGTGAGCATATCCATAAGGGTCATTATACCATAATTCTTATGGATATTT
>CAOQYN010000012.1 GCA_948514425.1 uncultured Candidatus Saccharibacteria bacterium | reverse complement strand
AATCTCAGCCAAGACAACAAGTGCCAAGGTCTCTAACGACACTCAAGTATCATCTTAATCTTTTCTTCCAACATCAAACACTACCACAAGGTTTTAATAGCGTGGGGCGAGCTCGCGGCTGTAGGCCTCGCTATAGCTAGAATTATAGCGAGCGGCTTGGGCATATGCCCAGAGATAGCTATCAGCACGGAGGTTGAAAATTTCGGCAGGAGCTTGTTTGGAGTTGGCGACACCGCTGAAGGTACCTTGGCGTTGAGTATCGATTGCTTCGGAGCCATAGGTAC
Source organism: uncultured Candidatus Saccharibacteria bacterium (assembly GCA_948514425.1). Classification (GTDB taxonomy): domain Bacteria; phylum Patescibacteriota; class Saccharimonadia; order Saccharimonadales; family Saccharimonadaceae; genus Nanosyncoccus. Next base: position 22,829 of record CAOQYN010000012.1, on the reverse strand, counting down.
GCTGGAGATTCATTGAACGAGCAATGACTGGACCGCTGAAGGCGAGTTGCTTTGTGCAGTGGCTGCCATTAAAACCGACACCGTCACTGGTAACATTGGCAGAATTTGGGGCACCAGGAGTGAAGTTGGCGCAGGTGTTAATAGTGCCCTTACTGTTATCACTGGCGGTAACGATGAGCCAAGCATCGATGCGGTTAACATTTTCGGCAATATTGACATTACCGTTTTTGACGAAAATGATAGCTTGCGGAACGTTGTTGATAGTGTATGGCTTATTGTCATTAATGATAATATTTTGATCAATATTGAGGTCACCTTCGACGGATAAGACAACATTCCCTTGTATTTCGCCATACAAATCGTTGACATTATTGGTTGATGTAATACCGTTTTTGTTACCTACGTCACGTAGATAGGCGTTGAGACGGGTGATAAAAGTTGTGTTGCTAGCGATACCAGAGGGGCCGAGTTTGCAAGAACTGGGGTTGAGCGGATCGATATTAGCAATAGTGAGCGGAGAATTGGACTCCCAAGGAGATTGTCCGTTTTTGCAAAGTTCTGCATTGGCTGAACCTAGACTAAGAGTAGAGCCAGAGGCCATAGTACGCTTAGAATTGAGTTCGGCGTTGGCAATGGTAAGATATTCAGACCAGGAGCCGTAGAGAGTATATGACTTATCGCCCGCATCAGAGGTTTCACCAAAAATGATAGAGTTGTGGCGATTGGCAAGCGAGGTGATGATGTTCCCCATAGTCATAATGTTGCCGTTCCAGGTAGCAGTAGTAGGCTTTTTGGCGATTGTACGGCACGCAGCGCTGAAATTATGCCAGTAATCCTTCGGTGCGTCATGATGCCAGCCATTTTCTTGTGCGTTTTCACTACCTTCGATCCCATACCAGTATTCGAGACTATAGCCGAAGGAATGGCAATACTTATAACCAACGTAATCTGGTACCTTGATGTAAGCTTCTTTTCCTTTATAATCGTCATGCGAATGTTTGGAGCTGGTTGCGGTGTCCCAACTGCCAGATTCGTGAACTACGCAAAGGCTACTGTCGGTGATACCAAAACGAGCTCTATACATCGAACAAGGGTCAGCTTTGACATCAGCAACCTTAAAGTTTTCTTGGTTATAAGGAACGTTTGCTCCGACTTGGAATTTGATAGACTGCCAGCCGCTAAGGCGACGAGTTTCTTCGCTTTGGGCGTGAATATTATTCCATTGGATGGCGGCATCTTCGCCGACGAACATAACTTGGCTGTTGGCATTGCCGCCTGGATTTTGCGGTTCGCCGCTGGGTGGCTCTGGGCGAGTGACTTCGACGCAGACTTTGGAGTCTTCTTGGCCACTATAGGTGGATGAATAATCATAATGATCTATCCAGCAGGCGCCGTTGGCGCACATAATAACTGGTTTTCCTATAAGTTTTACGTTTCTGCGTGTATATTTGATAGTGCTGCACTTTGTTTTTGAGCCATATTCGTCATCACGAAAACTAATAGTGACAGATTTTTTTGTAGCGTCTGGTATCTCTTCATGATCGCTATCTGGGCGCCAAGTACTAGAGGAGTGTTCGCCTACGTTGTAGACTCCATCAATTGACCATTTAGTAGTAACAGTGTCACCACTAGTAGTATCTTTGCTGTCCATAGTAAAGCTGCCGTGATCGAACCCTACAATATGACTGAAGTCAACAGTAACAGATGTTTCGTCAGTACTAAAGCGCAACATAGCTTCACCATTTTTTGCTGAAGTGACTGTTCTTCCGCCTGTAATATATTGACTGTCGACAGTTACTCTAGATTTAGTCCAGAATTGAGTGTCTCCGTCATGAGTGATATTTTCGTCGCCTGGTTTGTAACAAAAAGCCGAGACATTATTCCATGTATTACCTTTGACAAGACCGTCGCGTACGCCGTCTGCAGCATCGGCGGCGAGAAATGCTTTGTAGGCGGCAGACAAAGTAATCCCATCGACATCTGGTCGGTATAGCCAACCCTCTGAGAAGAACGTCCCGACAGTCATTAAGCCAAGTTGTCTTAGGTGAGTTTTGCCTTTATTAGCCCATAGAGAGGGAGCAAGCCGTAGATAATCGGTGGCGCCGACAGTTTGACAATCGCTTAGAGTACCGCCATGAAACTCATGCGGATCTATTTTTTCCCCTGGTATTTCGATACTATTCGAGGTGACGGGATATCTCTTCCAGCCACCACCATAGCTGCGTGAGTAGCAGGCGCCAGTTGTGCAAGAATTATTCCCGCCGCTATCTCCACCTTGATCGGTGCTACTACTATCGGCGAAAGTTTTTGCACAAAAGATTGCGGTGCAGGAAAATGCACAGACGCTTATTAGTGTGATCAACTTGATTTTTCTTTTAACCACCATATGGTTCTCCTCCTGGTAACTCAAAAATTATGTCGTAGTAGCGATACGTCTCATCATGATTTCCTAGTGCCCAATGAGCTTCTGCTAAGTAGCTGTAATATTTTTTTCTGTTCTCGAGAGATAGATCGTTAGGGTTAATTTCAGATCCGATACGAATGATTTCATCGTATCGTTCACCAGTCATGATATAGAGCGCCATTTGTGACAAACGGAGTTCGTTTAATAACGCTGTATCGGTTCCAGCGTTACTGATTGCTTGGTTGTAGATTTCGGTTGCTTCGTCAATAGTTTCGTTCGTTGGTCCGATAGTTGAGGTGTCGTTTCCGTCGGTAACTGAATCCATCGCTTTATCGAAAGCCTCATCGTAGGTGGTGGTGACAGTATTCTGAATTTCTTCTGGAGTTGCTGTTGGGGCTTTTTGCTTTGGGAGAAGATTGACTATGAGTAGCCAAATTATCCCACCTATTACCGCTACGCCCAAAATGCTACAGATAATGATTAGGGACAATTTGATTTTTTTGGAGTTAACTTGTTTTTTGGCTTGGGCTTGTTGATTCTGTTCGGCAAAGTAATCTTTTGTCTGGGCGGTCGGACGGTGGACTGCTGAAGAATGGAAAGCCACCTTGGGCGTAGTATTGGTGGTTTGGGTGGGTTGAGACTGAGGTGGGGTTGCGGGGACAGTTAAGGTGGGTTTAGGGTTTTCGTTCTGGGCAGGATTGGAGTTAGAAGTGATCGGATTGGTAGGATTAGAATTCGATTGGTTTTGCATTTCGCTCATACTAATATATTAGCATAGGTTGATAGAAAATGTTAAGTTTCGTCGGTAGGGATTAACTCGATAGTATGATCCAGATCAGTTTTTGTAGAGGCATGGTCTTCGTTTTGTGCGACGATATCTTTATGGCCGACGAGGGCGGCGTAGGGTGCGAATTGGGCGGCGCGACTATCAATACTCATTGGTTGGTGTTTGGCTGATATACGGCGTGGCAAATGTACGATGTCAGAATAATCATTATTCATGCTCGGTGTCCTCCGATTTGCCGATGGCGATTTTTGCCAGTCGCTCCATCCTCAAAGTTGATTCCCCGCAAAATGGCGTTTTTGCCATAGCGAGCGCGAATTTTGAGGATGGCTTGCTGAACTTGTTTTTCTTTGCGCTGATTTTCGCGGTCAATGAGAGTTTGTTTTTCGAGGTCGGCGTAATTGGTAAAGAAATTGGTTTGGGTAAGATTGGGTTTGGGATTTGTTGCGGCGAATTCGGGTAGAAGATTGTTGGCGGCGAGGGTAATTTTACGAATAGTGAAGCTAGGGTTTATCTTTGTATGATAGAGTTCAAGAAATTCTGCGGTAATTCTCCTGGTCGAGGCGGTGTATTGATCGAGGATGAGGGTTCCCTGTGCGGGCTTAGGAACGCGTCGGTTGTAGCGATCGATGACGGAAGTTTGTGAGCGATTTTCGCGATCGTATTCAACTACCAGAACGATGTGATTGGTGACGAGACCTTTCTGGACGAGTTCAAGAGAGAGGCTTTCAGACATTTCTTTAATGATGGTCTCGGCTTTTTGAAACGTATAGGGTTCAGCAAGGACTTGGCCGGAGCTAAGGCTTTGATGCTCGGGACGGTGCTGCTTGACATCCTTAATACCGACACATTCCCACCCCCAGCTATGGTCGATAAGTAATTCGGCGTTAACACCGAAGAGGCCATAGAGTAGATCTTCGTTTTCGATAGAACAACGGGCAATATCGCCCATAGTATGCATATCGTGAGCAGCAAGTCTCTTAGCGTAGCCGCGGCCAACGCGCCAAAAATCCGTGATTGGCTGATGATGCCAAAGTTTTTCGCGAAAACTAATTTCGTTGAGTTCGGCAATGCGAACTCCGGCGGAGTTTGGTTCGGCATGTTTGGCGAGAATATCCATAGCTACTTTGGCGAGAAACATGTTGTTGCCGATACCAGCAGTGGCGGTGATGCCAGTCTCCTGCTCTACTTCGGTAATAATGCGGGTTACAAAATCCGCAGGAGATAGTTTGCTGGTTTTAAGATAGCTGGTGAGATCGCAAAAGACTTCGTCGATAGAGTAGGCAAAAATGTCTTCTGGTGCGAGATGTCGAAGGTAAATGTTGTAGATTTTGGAGCTATAGTTAAGATAGTATTGCATGCGTGGAGTAGCAATAATAAAATCGAGTGCGAGATTGGGATTCTTTTGCAACTTTTCATTGTTGGCGGATTTGCCAAGGAAAATTCCAAGCGGAGCTTTGGTTTTGCGCAACATGTTAACTTCGCGAACTTTGGAGTTTACTTGGAAAAGTCTAGCGCGTCCAGAGATACCATAAGACTTAAGTGAAGGCGAGACGGCAAGGCAGATAGTTTTGTCTGTACGGGATGCGTCAGCGACGACGAGATTGGTTGTGAGTGGGTCGAGACCGCGCTCGTTGCATTCGACCGAAGCGTAAAAAGATTTAAGATCGATTGCGGCGTAAACTTTTCCCATGCAATATATTATAATAAAAATATGAGGAAGACAGAAGAATTGGATTTATCACGGATCGTGGATCAAAAAGAGGTTGAGTGGTATGATGAGGCGAGAGGACGTCTATGTTTGCTGATTGGTTTTCTGGGCGACGGATTGAAACAGAATTTGCATGAATTATATAGAACTAATGATGATTTGGAACTTTTTGCGAAATTGAAATTTTGGCTGTTTGGCGTACATAAAGAGTTGCTATATGTGGGGTTGGAAAAGTTTGGACTGAGTATAGAAAAATTTGAGCAAGAGATGGTGGCTTCGACGATTTTGAGTGTGGCGATGGAGCTAGATAATCTGGATTTTATTTTGGAGGTGATGGTAAGGAGCGGAGTAGTAGATGACTTAGTGGTGGAGGGTAAAAATTCTACGTTGAAGACTGGCGTTGGAAATTTTGATTTTAGCAAGGCGGATGAACATTTTGACTATCAAAATAAAACTGTGGAGAAGATTTTACGAAGTAAAGGTTTGAAGGGTGGGTGTCATGAGGTGTCAGAGAAATTGTTTGAAAGTAATGCAGAGTACAAAATAATGACAATGATATGCCGAAAGAATTTGGTGGAAGATTATTATCATTCGGTGGTTTTGATTCCGGGCGGTAAAGTGGTGGATCTGACGGAAAATTTAGTAATCGATGAGGGCGATTTTTGTAGATTGTATGATGTTCAAGAAAAAGTAGTATTAAGCCATGGAGAATATGAGGAGTTGAGGGCTGAAACGAGAAAATATGATAAAAGCAAAACTCTATACCCGGCGCTAAGGGTGGCGAGCTATGAATGGAGGAAAAATGGAAAACTGTAATCCGAATTTGGATTTAGCGAAGGCAAAATTGTTCTTGAAAAAGAAGCCAGCGGACGGAAAGTTTAGCCGGGTACATGCGAAATTACATGTAATTTTAGTGTTCGGCGACGCTTTTGATATTTTGTAGCTCAAAACGATACTTTTGGATACGGTTTTGTGGACATAATTCGGGAGCAATTTCTTCAAGAAACATATCTTTGGGTCGGGCGCAGAGATGATGTTGTCCGAACTTCTTGCCGTCGTAGAGCCCACGATAGATGACGAGTTCTTCCCCTGTTTCGCTATGGGTGGCAATGTCCTCGACGATGTAATAGTCGCCTTTGTAATGACGATAGATGCCATGGATAACAAGTTGGTTCATCTATTTTTCCTTGTACATTTTGAAGAGGTTTCTGATGCCGCGTTGGTTGCCATAGTTGAGAATGGCGGTGCTGTAGATTTTGATAGCAATCTGTGCAACAACGATGCAGGTGACGATGAGGATAATAATAGACGTGCGGACTTCCCAGACGCTGGCGACGCCCATCATAACACGAAGTGGCATACAGAAAGGCGAAGAGATTGGCAAGAGTGAGGCGGCAATATTGAGATCTCCAGTCGGGTTCATGAGGGTGAAATAGGCGAGATAAAATCCAACTATCGTTAGGATTACGACTGGAGTATTAGCAGATTGAATATCTTCGGGCTTGCTAACGGTAGCTCCAGTTACAGCGTAAGCAAGAGCGTAGACGAAATATCCGAGAATGAAATAGACGATTGTAATGATGGCGAGATAGGGTGTAAAGTTGGAAAGATCGAGCATGGCATTGAGTAGTTCCGAATCTAGAAAAGTGCACGCACTAAAGATTGCGACGATGACAAAAAGTAGCATTTGCCCAAGTCCAACGAGTCCGATACCGATCGTTTTGCCTAGAATGATGCTGCGCGGGTTAGTTGAGGTGACTAAAGTTTCGATAATCTTGGAAGTTTTTTCAACAGTGATAGAACTGGAAACTTGAAAGGCGCAGAAATAAATTGCAAAGAACAGCACGCAAGATAGAATCATCATGACGGAGATATTGCCGCCAATAACTTCAGATTCGGTTTGCTCGATTGTAAAATCGAAATTGGGGGTAAGTGTGGCGAGTTGTTTTTCGCTCAGACCAAGTTTACTGAGCTGAGTTGTACTATAAAGAGAATTTAGTTGGTCTATGATAGCCTGAGGTGCGGAGACTGTAGCGGCATTTTTGACGATGTAGCGAATTTTGGGTTGAGAATTAGTTTTTTCGATGACGAATGCGGAATTTATTTCGTCATTTTCGATTTTTTGTTTGATGGTCTCATCGTCGTCGTAGCTGATTTCGGCTTGATAGTCGAGCTCGGAATTAGTTTTGAGGGTGTTAAGATTACCGGCAAAAATATCATCACGATCAACAAAGAGAATCGTATCGGTGTTCGGGCTGGCGAATTGTTGAAGGAGGTTTGGAACATTAAAACCGACAATGATGAGGATGAGGATGATGATTGTCGAGATGCGGAAGGATTTGCGGTTGATCATGTCGCGCATGGTGAATTTGGCAACGGTAAAAATATCTTTGATATTATTCATATTAGGCTCCTACTTTCTCAATAAAGATGTCGTTGAGAGTTGGCTTCATGATTTCAAATTTTTCAATATTAACTTTGTCGGCAACGAGTTTTTGTAGTAGCTCATGCGCGGAACTCTCGTTTTTAAGTTTGATAATATATTTGAAGTCGTGTGCGTTTTCGATTTCGAAATTTTTGAGATATTTTGTAATATCTTGGTTGGTATCGATATGAACTCGGTTTGCGGGGTAGTGGGCCTTAATTTCGCGGAGATTACCTTGAAGGACAGTTTTGCCGCGACTCATAATTAGAATGTCGCTGCAAAATTCTTCAATAGTCGGCATTTGATGTGCGGACATAATGATATATTTTCCGTCACGGACCAAGTCGATAATGATGGATTTTAGGATTTCAGTATTGACCGGATCAAGGCCACTGAAAGGCTCGTCAAGCACGACGAGATCGGGATTATGAATGATGGCGGTGAGGAATTGAATTTTTTGTTGATTCCCTTTGGAAAGTTTTTCGGCAGGGAGGTTGAGATATTCCTCAACTTTGAGCCGTTTGGCCCACTTTTGAGCGGAGGCTAGAGCGGACGTCTTGTCGATGCCTTTGAGTTCGGCGAAGTAGAGTAGCTGGTCAATGATTTTGATTTTAGGGTAGACTCCGCGTTCTTCTGGTAGGTAGCCGAAATTGACAATTTTGCGGTCAACGGGATTCCCATTCCAGGTGATTTCGCCACTGTCTTTGGTGATGATGCCAAGTAGCATGCGAATTGTGGTGGTTTTGCCAGCACCATTGGTGCCGAGGAGACCATAAACTCCAGGCTTTTCGAGGGTGAACGAGATGCGGTCGACGACGAGTTTGCCGGCGAAGGATTTCGAAACATCTTTCAAAACTAGTCCAGACATATGTTCCTTTCGATAGTAATTATTGTATGTATTATATGTATTATATCATGGGGGGGGGGGGCGTTTTTAAAAGCCTAATAAAGGTTGATGCCGCGACGAAGAAGTTTTCGGTCGATAATGTAGAGGGCAGCAATGATTGCTGTGTAGAATAGCGAGATGGTCGTGAGGATGCTGGTGATAAAGCTAACAGTGTAGGTACTATATGGATCGAAAGTATGGCCGAATAAGGCTTGAAAGTCGGGGTTGATATATTGAAGAAGTTGCGATACGACGAGAATAAGGCAAGACCCAAGGATGTAAAATCCAAAACCATATAGAATGGGATGGGGTTTGCAGGATTTTATGCGATTGGCGAGAATGATGCCAGAGACGCCAGACATCATGATGAAGATGAGTTGCGTGAAGACGATACTGGCATAGACGAGGTTGTTGAGTGGCCAATCACTAGAGATTCCGATACCACCGATTAAGTATTTGCCGCCATCGGTTAGATTAAGAATAAAACAAGTAAGGGCGAGAATTAATACTGTGCTGAATGCTGTAATTAAGATGCTCAGAAATTTGCTAGCCCAAAGAGTTGATCGAGAAAGTGGGAGTGTATGGGTAAGATAGGCTTCGTCGCCGTACATGCTAGATTTGAAACGTTGCCAGACTCGCATACAGGAGTTGACAAGAAGCCCAGTAGCAAAGCAGTAGATGGCGTTGTAAAATAAGGTGTGAAGAAAGAGGATGATTGTTGGTGCGTCTGGATCTCCGCCGGTAACATTGCCATTAGCATCGAGTATGGTTGGAGTATAACCATAGGATGTAACGTTATGTAATATGGCGCTAAGCAGGAGGAGAATAGCGAAAACCATGACGGTTTTAAAAATATATTTGAGGTCGTATTTAATGAGATCGATAATCATGATATGTTCCTTATTAATTTTGCGTAAAATGGATTCGAAATTGGATTAATGTTTGAACTGTTGACGAAAGATTTCATCGATTGAAGTATGATGTTGATTGCGAAGATCGTCGGCGGATGCGGTGAGTAGGATTTTGCCTTGATCGATAAAAATAACTTCATCAAGGATACGTTCGACATCGGCAATGAGATGAGTAGAAATAATCATGCTGGCGTTGTCAGTGAAGTTAGAGAGAATAGTATCTAAAATGTAGTCGCGAGTTGCGGGGTCGATACCTCCGAGCGGTTCATCAAGGATGTAGAGTTCGGCTTGACGGCTCATGACAAGAATAAGTTGCAGTTTTTCCTGCATACCTTTACTCATATGCGAGATGTGCATATCGGGGTTGAGCCCAAAGTCTTTGATAAGACGATTGGCTCGTTTGAGCTCGAAATTGTTGTAGAATTCGGTGAAAAATTTTAAGGCGTCTTTGACACGCATAGTTTTGTCGAGATAAGTGCGTTCTGGTAGGTAGGAGATATTGTATTTGCTGGTGGCTCCGATTGGTTGTCCGTTGACTAGAACTTGGCCAGAAGTAGGTACGATAAGATCGTTGATAGTTTTGAGTAGGGTTGATTTGCCAGCGCCGTTTTTCCCGAGTAGACCAATGATTTTGCCTCGTGGGATGGTGAGGTTGATATGATTAAGGATGATTTGTTGATTGATGATTTTGCTAAGATTGCGACATTCGATGAGCGGCGGATGGTTAGTGAGTTTTGACTTGGTTGGGTTTTTGGGCATTACTTGATTCCTCCTTTAGATTTTAAATAGTCTAATGCAGATTTTGTATTGAAACCGAGTTTTTCCATGTCGTTGAAGTAGATTTTGACTTTTGCATTGGCAAACTTTTTGCGGTATTTGGTGATAAGTTTTTCGTCGTTAGTGACATATTTCCCTGTAGTGCGTTCGGTGTAGATAAGTCTAAGGTCTTCTAGCTCAGTAAGCGCACGTTGCATGGTGTTGGGATTGACTTTGGCGGCGAGAGCGAGATCGCGTACGGAAGGGAGCTTGCTGCCTGGAGGGATTTTTCCAGAAACAATGTAAAATTCAAGTTGCTCAACAAGCTGAATGTAAATTGGACGATCGTTGATGAAATTAAAATTTAACATAATGTGTAATTGTATTATTTACTTAATACAATGTTATAGTATGCACTGGTAAATGTCAACATCGTAATGTAAATTGTGGAGTGATGGGGTGGTATAATATGGATGTAATGTTGAAGCAAGATAAAGGTTTGAAATTTAGACGCAATAGGGTTTTTGCAGTGATTTTGTTGGTGGTTATTATATTTGGTGTGGGTTTTCTGTTTTGGTCTTGGCAAGGTCAGAAAGAACGCTTAGACGTTGCGCAAGAAGAGGGTATAGAAGAGGAAGATTTTGGTAATACGGCAGATTTACCTGATGTTAGGGAGACAGAAGAGTTGGAGCAAGAATGTTATTTTATAGGAAGGAATTTGGAACGATATTTGGCTTATATGAAAAATAATCCAGAGTTGTCGATGAGCGAGGTGGTACGTAACGTGAATTCTAATCTTGATCGGACGCGTTATGTAGATGTGAAAGATGCGGATCTGTCTTATGGCGTTCTCGCGATGGTGAATAAATTTAATTATTTGGGAGGATACGAGCCGGATGATTTAGTAAGATTAGGCGAGGGCTATTCTAATAGCACGGCGCCGATGCTTCGACGAGAGGTGGCAGAAGCGTTTGTAAAAATGGCGGATGCGGCACGGTCTGAAGGCCTGGTATTGATGAATATTTCTGGATACAGAAGTTATAGTTTGCAAGAGTGGCTGTATAATAACTACGCAGCACAAGATGGTTATGAATTGGCGGATACTTACTCTTCGCGTCCAGGATATTCGGAACATCAAGCTGGACTTGCGACGGATATTAATTCGGTGGAAGTGAGTTTTGCAAATACGGCGGAGTTTCGTTGGCTGCAGGCTCATGCGGCGGAGTACGGATTCATTCTACGCTATCCAGATGGATTGGAATACATTACGGGATTTTCGTATGAACCGTGGCATTAAAGCCATATCCTTCGCTGATTTCTCGGAAGCCGACTTTGTTATACAGTTGGAGCGCAGATATATTATCCTTTAGACAGTCTAGATGAAAACCATGGTAACCTCTTTTTATCATCATATCAATATAACGAGTTAGGAGTTCATAGCCGATGCCTATCCCCCGAAGCGCTGGATCGACGCAGAGGTTTGTGATTAGCACGCTGTCGTTTGACATTGACTGGCGTTCAATTATTATATTACGAATATAATAATTGATTACGAATCTAGAACGCTCGTCGCCAAAAATGTCGTAATCAAAATCCAGTTTTGCGTCTGCGCTTAGTCCGCCGATGATCCCTAGCGGATAACGGTCGCGACGTTCGCTAATAGTACAGAAGTTACGGTAGTGATAAACAAAATTTTCAGCGTAAATCCAGGGTTCGATGAACTGAGCAAAATGTCTCTCCCCGGGACGCCAGAAAGGATAGACATACGGGTCTGTGTAGTAGATTAGTCTACCGATTTGGTACATGTTGTCATTGGTAGAAACTTTATGAAAGTCATAAGTGTTCATAAAAACACCTCCTAAAAAAATTTTGACGCACAAAGCTATCAACTAATTAGTAATGTGCGCTTAATCTTTTTATTATGGCATACGCTGTTGTTAAAGTCAAGAAAGGTTTTGGGTTAGCTCGACTATTTGTCCCAGTCAAAACCCTCGCCAAAATGTCCGTATCGAGCTGTAGGCTCATAGATGGGGCGTTTGAGACTAAGGTGATTAATGATGCCTTGAGGAGTAAGGTCGTAGCCTTTGATTCTTTCGGTCGTGCCATCGATAATGACAGTAGATTCAAGCGGAGCGGCGTGGCCAATGGCATAAGCTAGACGGACAAAGACTTCGCGAGCGTTGTGTTTGCGGAGATAATCAACAGCGATACGACGTGCCATATAAGCAGCAGAACGATCAACTTTGGATGGGTCTTTTCCAGAGAAGGCTCCGCCGCCAATCGGGATGCGTGGGCCATAATTATCGACAATGAGTTTGCGCCCAGTTAGTCCAGTGTCGGCTTCAAATCCGCCTTGATGCCAATCGCCAGCTGGATTGAGATGTAGCTCAATCTCGGACGTTGTGGGGGCTGGCGTGAGTTGATGTTGTACGATGAATTCGGTAACTAGCTTTTCTAATTCTTCATGAGAAACATTTTGAAAACTAGCAACGATAGAACTGACCCAGATTTCGCCGTTTTGACCGTCATGGATAGTGATCTGGGTTTTGCCATCAAACGGATGTTTTGCATAAATATATTGATTGAGACGGCGTGAGAGCACAACTTCAAGCGGTAGTAGCTCAGGTGTTTCGTCGCAAGCATATCCAATCATAATTCCCTGATCCCCAGCACCACCAATGTCGACGCCTTGGGCGATTTCGGGGCTTTGTTGAACGATATTTTGGATGACCTTGATATCGTTTCCAGCTATACGATGTACGATGTCTTCAAGATTGATATTTTGGGCTGTCGATGTAACTTCGCCAGTGACGAAGACCTGTCCGTGTCCGCCACAGGTTTCGATTGCGACGCGAGCGTTTGGATCAATACTGAGGTGAGCATCAAGGATAGCATCGGAGATTTGATCACAAAGTTTGTCGGGATGTTTAGGTGAAACGCTTTCTGCTGTGCGATATATAGTGTAATTTTCCATAACCCTAGTATAGCATATACGCAATTTATGACAGCGTGCTATAATAGAATTAATTATGAGAATTGCGATTTTTACGGATGTGTATGCGCCTTGGAGTAATGGTGGGATTGCGGCATCGATAAAGGCGCAAAAAGATGAATTAGAAAGTTTAGGGCATAAAGTGACAGTGTTTTGTCCAGGTTTTGACGCACGTGAAAAAAACGTGATTACTGTGCCAAGCATGAAGCGAGTGAAGATTAATAAGTCGGTGATGTCAAAGAGCCCAGAAGTGATTGAAAACTTCATACTCGAGAAAGTGCCAGATTTTAATAAATTTGATGTGGTTCATGTGCATTATGAGGCAGCTTGTAGTGTGGCAGGGATTAGATTGGCGAAGAAGTTTGATTTGCCGCTGGTGCAGACGATGCATGGGCGCGAAGACCAAGCGATTGCATTGAACGTGCCTTATCCATGGAAATGGTTGGTGGCGAGTGGTTTGAATAACACGCACCGTAAGTATTTATCTCATAATGTGCGGGTGAAGCGAGATAAGTTTCAGGCGCCGACGAAGGCACGTGCAAAAATGTGGGAGATGATGGTAAATCATGCGAATCAGGCTGATGTCGTGACGGTACCATCAAATCATTTTGCGAAAAAGTTAGAACATTATGGCGTAGTGAAGCCGATTGTAGTTGTATCTAATGGGGTAGCGGATAGTTTAGTCGAGACGGATTTTGCTACGCGTGAGCTGGAAGATGGGGCAGTGCTGAAGATGATTTGGAATTCTCGGCTTTCGCGAGAGAAACGAATTTTGCCATTTTTGCAGGCTGTTGCTATGCTATCGCGACCATATATATTATATGTCTACGGTGATGGAAATGACGCTAAGAGGGCGCGTAAGTTTGCGAAGAAGCATGGTTTGAAGGTGAAGTTTTATGGTGAATGCTCGCGAAAAAAGATCTTAGCTAGAATGCGAGAGGCACATCTTGGAGTGATGGCATCATATAATTTCGATACGCAAGGAATGACTTTGTTGGAGGCTGAAGCGACAGGATTACCAGTGTTTTTCTGTGATCCGGAAATGATGGAGATAGCACCGCGTGAGAGTTTTGTGATTGCGGGAGGAAAAGAGCCAGAAGCAATGGCGATTGCACTTGAGAATATGCCAGCGGAAAAAGTGGCAAAGATGAGCCAGAAGATGTTGAAGAATCGTCAGGAAGTTTTACAATCGAAGCAGATAAAGAAGTTGTTAGCGGCGTATAAGCAGGCTATAAAAGAGGGCAGTTCGAAATAGCGTGAACTGCCCTGGGGTCGGAATGTAATTACAGTTTGGTTTTGACTTCTGTAAGCCTGTTGAGCTTACAGACGAATAAGAATAATCCTATCGCGCAAAATATAATGGTAACTGTGGTTTTTGCGGCGAACGGCCATCTAGTGCTCCAAAGGAGCAGGCCAACTGCGAAAACTATCAGTCCGACATAGAGCCACCTGCGGATCAGAACGATAAGGTTGCCAAGTTCTGGTCTGGTTTTTAACCAATTGAGCCTAAATGGCGGAAAATCATATGCTAAGGTTTGCACGATGATTCCGACCGATGTAGCTCCAACAAGTGCCGATACTCCGACGTCATGATTAATACAGGTCATGACGTAGATACACGTCGTGGTCCCAAGCAACAGATCGGAGAGCTGATCAATCAACCCAGCATATTCGCGCCACCAGCGTCGCTGGTTATCATTCGGATAATGATAACGTCGTGCTAATGGTCCGTCAATTGCGTCGAAGATTTGCCCTACGAAGAATACGCTGAGTGCATATTCGGGCTTGATGTTGTGTAAAGACATTCCGAGAATAATAATTGCACAAACACATTCGAGCGCCGTGCATACGTCAGCAAGATGATATTTCTTCATAAGTATTCACCCCCTAATTTATTTTTGAAGAATACTGCTGATGTATTTAATTATACCAAAAAAATTTGTAAGTGTCAAGTCTATTTATACAAGATAGCGGCGGTGGTGGCTTCAAACGCCTTATTCGGATTATAGAGATTTAGCGCGAGGACGCGAGCAGCGAGTTGTCCATTCCAGAGACCGATTGGACTGTATCCGGTATCAACAAGATGGGTGGTAGATAGATTGCCGGCATGAGCAACAATGACATTATCTTGATGGAAGGTGAGAATAGTGGCGGGGTAAGTGAGTGTGAACTTATGGAGAGTCTCGAGTATAGGGAGCAATGGTTGCGATAAGAGAATCATTCGTGGATAATAGACGCTGCGGAAGAGTTTTTGGAGTTGGAGCATTGAGGCGATGATAAACGTATGTGGACGCAGAAGCCAGCTAGCAGCTTCTGGAGCGAGAAGGTCAACGCTGTCGCGGGTTAGGATGAGCGGGCGAGGGTTTTGGGGGTTAATGAGATTACTGAGGGTGATCGCGGTTTCAGAATTGCGAGAGAGGTCACCGGCGAGGAGAATGGCATCACTCTGCTCGAAAGCGGTTTGAAGGAGAGCGGACCTAGCAAAAGAGCCGCTAGCTGTGGAAATTGCAAATTCCAGATTGGGGAGATTAGGAAGTTTGCCGCGTAAGGCGTCTGGCAGAATGGTAGTTAGAGTAGAAAAAGGAAAGTTTTGACTCATGAATTCAGAGAGTCGGATTACGGTAGAGAATCCCTGAGCGTTGCCGCCAATGACAGAGACGCGTCCTGTTTTGCGTTCTGGAATATTCCAGATGAGATCGGGATAGAGCGGTTTGGTTTGTTTTTGCCAGTAGGAGAGATCGGGATTAATAGTCGCAAAAGCCATAACGCGATTAACGTTGTAAAAGTTACAACGTTTTTTCTCCAGTATTAAAGTCTAGTTCGATTGAGACTGGGCAATGGTCGGATCCCATGATATTTTCGTGAATTTCAGCTGATTTGAGATAGGGTAGGAGCTTAGGGGAGATGAAAAAATAGTCAATCCGCCAGCCAATGTTGCGTTCGCGACAGTGCGACCAGTGCGACCACCAAGTGTAGCGCTGGATGCTGGGATAAAAATAGCGAAAAGTGTCAATGAATCCGGCGGAGATAAGGTTTTTGATTCCCTGGCGTTCTTCTTCGGTAAAGCCCGCACTACGTTCGTTGTCTTTTGGCCTAGCCAGGTCGAGCGGGGTATGGGCGGCATTAAAATCTCCGCAGACAATGACTGGTTTGATACGTTCAAGGTCTTTGAGAAAACGTAAAAATGCCGGATCCCAGAGATCTTCGCGAAGCTTGAGACGAGAAAGATCGGGTTTGCTGTTTGGCGTATAAACATTGACAAGATAAAAAGGTTGAAATTCGGCGACTTCAACCCTACCTTCATTAAGAGGATTTCCGTATTTGTCATCTTGCCAGTTGTAGCTGATGGCTAGATCTTCGGGTAGTCCGTGGTGGATGTTGAGAGGCTGAAACTTGGTAAAGATGGCGGTGCCAGAATAGCCAGGGCGTTCAGCACTATTCCAAAGCTCAAGGTAGTCAGCAAAATCGATGGTGGCTTGGCCGGGCTTGGCTTTGGTCTCTTGGAGACAAAGGATGTCTGGTTGTTCAGAGTTGATTAAGTTTTCGAGTGCGCCTTTTTTGATGATTGCACGTATACCATTGACATTCCAGGAGTAAATTTTCATGTTTTTATTATAGCATACAGGTAAGGAAAATACCCTGACTGTTATGCGTAGCCAGGGTATATGATGGTTGGGAGTAACAGGAATAACGGAGTCTAGGCGGTCAATTGGCGTTCGAAGAGCCTCTGGGCGGACAAAATAGCCTGCGTGTGATCCAACCGTATGACGCCATACGGAGTATTGAATAAGTAATTCAATACTTCTTCCGGTAATTGATCCAGTGGTATGACGTCCTTGCCGTACTCTAGTCTCAGTAATATATTGAAGGGGAACTCGAGCTCCTCTTCTCCAGATGTAAGGTCGGTGAGCACGTTTAAGAGGATTTTATCCTCTGAAGGACAGCTTCGTTCTCGTCCCATGATATCTTGAAAGACGCGTGTTGACATTTCTACGTCCCCGCACTTTATCCAAGTGTTTCTGATCTCTTCATCTGTCATTCCCATAAAGTTCTTTAGAAATATTGCCATATGCAATACCCCCTCCTAATATAGTATTTGAGCAATGCCCATACCTCTATTGTAGAACAGATTAGTAATTTTGTCAATCATCTAGGCAAGGTTTGGAGATTTTTTGCAAAAAACGTTAATCTTTATCTTGAGAGCGGAATTTTGACTAGAATGTTCCCTGGCGTTTAAGATTGCGGTCGATATCTCGGTTTTTGATGGTTTCACGTTTGTCATATTTTTTCTTGCTTTTCCCGGTGGCAACAATGAGTTTGATGTAACGACCACCAGCAAGTAGGCGTACAGGAACGAGCTGAAGGCCATCTTGTTTGGCGCGTGCGAGTTGATTAATCTGCTTGCGAGTGGCAAGAAGTTTGATATTGCGTTCAGTCTCGGCGCCTAATGTGAGATTGTTGAGCCAGAGTTCGTCATTTTTGAGAGTAACAAACGAGCCTTTGAGTTGGACGTGGTGGTCGCGAATGAGTCGAACTTCTGGGCCGCTAAGGATCATGCCGCAACTAAGTTCATCGCCAAGGTGATAATCAAAACGGGCGCGACGGTTGATGGTGATACTGTCAGGAGATTTGGACTTTTTCATAGCTTTATTATAGCACAGTTATAGAGGTCAGTTGAAAATGTGATATAATTAAAGGAATGAAAATTGCAATTACTTCAGATTTGTATTATCCTATGACGAATGGGGTAGCGGTGTTTGCACACAATTTAGCAAAAGGTTTGGCCAAGCAGGGGCATGAAGTATTGGTGATTTGCCCGAGTTTTAAAGGAAAACCGCACAGAGTAAAAAAAGACGGTGTGACGACGGTGTATTTGCGTTCGATTCGCTTCCCATTTTACCCTGACCAGATCAATGATGTGCCAGATGGAAAAGAATTTTTGGGTTTGCCGTTGCCAAGGTTGGCATACCGGCATGGATTATGGATTACGGTGGATCCGTATCAAGCGATTAAGAAGACTTTGAATAAGTTTCATCCGGATGTGATTCATTTGCAGACGGCTGAAATGGTAGCGATTGCAACGCGACGTTATGCGAAGAAGTATGACGTGCCGTTGGTTAGTACCGGTCATGCTTATCCGGACAATCTTACGAGCCAGCTTAAAGTTCTGAAGCCACTAAAACGTCCATTAGATGCAGTGCTACGAACATATATGGCGAGTTTTTTGAAGCATTCGGAATATGCAACGATGCCGACGGAGATGGCGATTGATGATTTAGTACCAAAGAAGCGAAAGCGATTTAATGTGACGGTAGAGCCATTGTCGAATGGAGTGGATCTTTCGAAATTTGGACCGAAGAAAGCACCAGTAAGGATTTATCGAAAATATCATTTGCCTCAGGATAAACCGATCGTTTTGTATGTAGGGCGTGTAGACCCAGAAAAAAGCATTAGTAACATCGTAACGGCATTTGCGGGTGTGTTGGAAAAAGTGCCAGAGGCAATATTGGCGATTGTGGGGGACGGGACGGATCGGAGACACTTGCAAGATTTGGCGCAAGCATTGGGAATTGATAAATCTGTAAAGTTTTTGGGACGCATTATGCCACCAGATGTAATGGAAATTTATCGGACAGCATGTTTGTTTGTGACGGCTAGCCAGACAGAAACCCAAGGTATTGTCTTGATTGAAGCAGCAGCGACAGGACTGCCGATGGTGGCGGTTGATGCAGGAGCAGTACGCGAGCTGTGTCAAAATCGGAAAAACGGTATTTTATGTTCCCCTGGAGACATTAATGCTTTGTCGCAGGCAGTTGTGAAGTTGTTGCGAAATGATAAGTTGCGTGAAAAATACGGTCAGTATAGTCTAGAAGTGGCGAAGAAGCACGACTTGAACCATACTTTGCAACGGTTTGAAGAGATTTATGAAGAGGCAATTAGGCTAAAAGGACGCAAGATACCTCGGAAAAAATGGTGGCGCAAGACGCGCGGTCTATGAAGTATCATAGTGATTAATCTAATGATTTGAGAATGAGCTCGGCGGTTTCGGTGGGTTTTTCGTAGTTGTGTAGATGCCCAGAGTGTGGGATGAGGTTGACTTTAGCATGGCAACGATTGGCGAGCTTGCAAGTGGCTTTTTGGTTGATGAGGTGGTCACGTTCTCCAGCGATTATAGAAATGTCTTTTTGCATATCTTCAAGGAAGTCTGCGATAGAATAGCTAGTGGAGAATTTCATGGCGGCGGAAAGTTCGCTTTTGCTAGGGGGTTGATCATTGCTGCATTGGTGGGTGAGATCTAAGGTTTTTCGGAAGAGTTTTTTGTCGTGTGGTACGAATAGAAATTTGGTGGTAATGTAGTCTACGATTTTGCGGGGTAGATAATTAGCGAGTGGCGAAATGGCCGATATGAAGCGTGGAGGCTTGGTAGAGATTGGCGAGAGAAGGATAAGTTTCTGATTAACTAATTTAGGATATTGCCTAGCAGCAGCTGTGACGACTATTGAACCCATGGAATGACCGATTAGAACTGGCTGGGTGAGGTTTTGTGTTTCTATATAGTGACGGAGATAGTCGGCGTAGTCTGTAGGTGAATAGGTCAAGCGTCGATGCTTGTTCTGATTTTTCGAAGTTTTTGATGTGAGGGTGGTAGGGTGTAATTTTGCACCTGCAAAAGGAGGTAAGGCTGGAGTGTGTACAACGTAGCCGTTTTGGCGTAGTGTTTTAGCAATGGCGGCTAGACCGAGTGGTGAACCGCGAAAACCATGCACCAGGATAAGTGCTGGCTTTTGGGGGAGGTTAGTCTCTTTGGGGGATTGACTATGCGGATTGCTCGGAGCCATCGGAGTTTGTCTGGGATTGGAGGGCCTTCTTGATAGCTGGTCGGTCAAAGCCAACAATGCGCTCGCCGTTGATTTCTGTGACTGGTACGACTTGAATATCTGGCATATTTGAGGCGTCGACTTCCTCATATTTAACGTTTTGTTGGTCGAGCCAGTCCATGAGGGCGTGGCAATAAGGGCAGGTTTGAGTAGAATAAACTTTAATCATGTTTTGATTATAGCACATTGTGGGTTATAGAATTACGGATTATATTTCTTTGCGGCATCAAGTTGCGGATCGCGACTGTGGTTGGCGTCATCGTAAGTTAGTTCAACCTCGACATCGGGTTTGATTCCCTCGCCGTTGATACTGTTGCCTTTTGGAGTGTACCATCTAGCGGTGGTTACCTTGAGGAGAGTATCTTCTGGTAAGTCAAGTAGAGTTTGGACTACGCCTTTGCCATAGCTGGTCTCGCCGATAATCGTAGCTTTGTCGTAGTCTTTTAGTGCGCCAGCAACGATTTCGGAGGCGCTGGCAGTGCTGCCGTTAATAAGGACTACGGTAGGCATATCGCTGAGGCGGGATTGGCCACGGTTGGCACGAGTAGTTTCATCGGCGAGATTGTTACTTTTTTGAATGAGTACTGGTTCGCCGTCGATCCAGAGTGAAAGTAGGTCTTTGGCAGCAGAGACGTAGCCCCCGCCATTATTACGCAGGTCGAGAATAACTTTTTTGACACCTTTTTGTGCGAATTCGTCTTTGACGATTTTTTGCACGATGGAACCAGTGTCATTGTCGAAGCGTGTCACCGTGATGATTGCTGTGCTACCATCGTAATCGACATAGGCTGAGACATTATTGATCGTTTCACGGGTAAGTTCGAAGGTTTTTTCTTCCCCGTCGCGTGCAACCGTCAGCTTGACCGTGGTGCCAGCGGCGCCACGGAGTTTTTGGGAGATTTCGTCTGTAGTTTTGTCATATACCTCTTCGTCATTGATTTTGTAGATAATGTCTCCGGCTTTGACTCCAGCCTTTTTGGCAGGGTTGTCTGGCAGCGTGCGCAGGACGCGCACGTAACCGTCGCGCAGCCCCATTTCGATGCCGATGCCAGCACCAATGTCGCCATGAAGTGCTGCTTCGTAGGCTTTGGCTTCTTCGGATGTCATGTACTCGGTATAAACATCACCAACTGCTGCGACGAGACCTTTTTTGGCGCCTTCAACGATAAGATTATGGTCGATTTCACCATCATAATTACTGACAAGCATATTATAGACGTCATCAAGCTCAGACCAATCGTTAGTTACATGGGTGCGTACTCCGAGATAAGGGAGAAATTTGGGAGCGAGGTTTGACCAATTTACCCCAAGAAAAAATCCAATAATTAATGTAGCAACACTAGCGATAACGGTACCGCCAAGGCTGATTTGTCGTTCTTCCCATTTCTTTGCCATAAGACCATTGTAACATAATACGGAGCCAAAAAAGATACTTTTTCTATTGACTTTTTTAACTACATGTGCTATAATAGAAAGATAGGCTGGTTATCTTGTGCGCTGATCGAAGTGGATGTACCTAAATCCGCTGGCTGGTACGTTGTTGCGGGCGCCGAAATCGCCCCACATGCCACTGGCTGAGCTATAGGCGTTATTGTATTCGGTGAGGTTGATTGTACCGTTCCCATTGACACTTTCAACCCAGACGACGTGCCCATAATAGCCGGCTTCACTGTAGCCTACGCTGAATGGGGTAGGGTTGTTATCAACGACGTAGCCGTTTGCTGCGGCATAACGTCCCCAGTCAGAAGCATTGCCCCAGTTAGAGATGTAAATTCCCCAGAATTCTTGCACTTTCCAAGCAGTATAGCTGACACATTGGCAGACATAGCCTCCGATTACGATATACATTGAATCGTCGGCTGGACAATTTCCAGCAAAAGGATAAGAGTTGTAACCATTGCCGACAGTACCATTACCTTGTGTGCGGCGGATTTCAGCGCGGATTTCTTCTTGCATTTTTTCGCGGGCAGCAACGGCATCACGGCTGTAAGCGGCGCTATCATTTTGATATTTTTCTTTAAGGGCGTTTTGTTGATTGCGTTTTGTGGTTGCTTCGTTTGCCATGAACTCGGATGAGGCGATTAGATTATCGACAGTAGCTTTTTGCTTCTCGAGTTCTTCTTTGAGCTCGCGAACAGCTTCGGCGGAAGCGGCAACTTGAGTTTTGGCGGTATTTTGACGAGATTGACGTTCGGCATAGTCTCCGAGTGAACTACTGCCAGCGAGAAGAAGAATAGCATCTGGCTCGTTTTCGAAGTGCATGTTGACAAGTAGCTTAGCTAAAGCTGCTTGTTGGAGGTTGAGTTTTTCTTCGTTGATGGAGATTTGCCCCGCTAGATCGTCTGCAATGGCTTGGTTGGCGGCAATATCGGCTTCGAGAGCGGCGATTTCAGCATTAAGGCGAGCCACTTCCCCTTCGAGGGTTTGAGCATTGGCTGCAGCGCTGGCTGCAGCTTTTTCGGCTGCATCGGCTGCATCGGCTGCTTCACGACAGGCTTGAGTGACACAATGGGCATTGTAGGCTTTGGCTGGGTCTTGATTTCGGAGGATAATAAAAGCAATTCCGAGACCAAGACTAGAAACGATTGCAGCGAGCGCAAGAATGCTACGAAGACCAAGTGTTTTGTGTTTAAAAATAACCATAATTATTATATATCACAGTTATGCCTAAAAGTAAACTAGGATTAATCTGAAGTGAAGCATCTATGTTATTATTTAAGGTATTTCTTGATTGCGAGCCGTGCGGAAATTGTGCCTATAATCATACCGATAACGATCATGATAGCATAGACTGCAACGAGCAAATTAGACTCTAAGAGTTCGGATACGGCAGAGACATCAATACCATAGCCAGACAGATGTGGCTCTAAGACGCGGAAACCGACGACGGCGAGGGTGGTGGATAGGAGACCGGAAATAATACCGCTGATTTCGGCTTCAACTAGGAATGGGCCGCGAATGAAACCAATATCGGCTCCAACGAGTTTCATCATGTAGATTTCCTCGCGACGAGAGAAAATTGCCATACGAATAGTGTTGAAGATTACTAGAACTGAGATTACTAGGAAAACTGCACCGAGTA
>CAOQYN010000011.1 GCA_948514425.1 uncultured Candidatus Saccharibacteria bacterium | reverse complement strand
AACGAGAGCCCCTCGCGGAACTCTCGTAATTTTTGTGCTTTATGGCTATTTTGTGTTGCGCTTTTCAATAATGTCTTGTGCTACGTTAGGCGGTACTTCTTCGTAGGCATGAAGTTCCATCGTGCTAGCAGCGCGACCTTGCGACATACTACGTAGATCCGACGTGTAACCAAAGAGATTAGCTAGAGGACAGAAAGCCTTGATGAGCTTAGCACCACCACTTAGATCTTCCATGCTGTCGATGCGACCACGGCGAGAGTTAATGTCGCCAATGACATCGCCCATGAACTCCTCGGGAGTGGTAATCTCCATCTTCATGACTGGCTCAAGAAGTACGGGGTTGGCTTTTTGGATACCAGCTTTGGTAGCAAGCGAACCAGCGAGTTTGAAGGCGAGCTCGTTTGAGTCAACATCGTGATAGCTACCATCGTACAAAGTAGCTTTGACATCAACTACAGGATAGCCAGCAATAACGCCACCTTGCAAGGTTTCCTCAATACCTTTCTGGACAGGCTTGCGGAACTCTTGTGGAACTACGCCACCCTTAATTTGGTCGATAAATTCGAAACCCTTGCCAGATTCGTTCGGCTCGAACTTAACCCAAACATCACCGTATTGACCGCTACCACCAGACTGTTTGACGTGTTTACCCTGGGTTTCGGCAGTACCGCGAATTGTTTCACGATAGGCGACCTGTGGAGCGCCAGTGTTTGCTTCGACATTATGTTCCTTTTTCAAGCGGTCGATAATAATTTCAAGATGGAGTTCGCCCATACCAGAAATGATGGTTTGGCCAGTTTCTTCGTCAGTGTGGACTTTGAAAGTAGGATCTTCCTCAGCGAGCTTGGACAAACCTAGGCCCATTTTTTCTTGATCGCTCTTGGTTTTTGGCTCGACGGCGATTGAAACTGGTGGTTCTGGGAAAGTAATATCTTCGAGGTGGATTGGATGGGCTGGATCACAAATTGTGGTACCAGTGGTCACATCTTTCATGCCAACCACGGCGGCGATATCACCGGCGCGAATCTCGGAAATTTCTTCGCGTTTGTCGGCGAACATACGCACGATACGACCGATGCGTTCTTTGTTGCCAGTAGTAGCATTGAGGACGCCGCTACCGGAACTGAGCTTACCAGCATAGACGCGGATGAAGACGAGTTTGCCAACGAATGGGTCGCTAGCAATTTTGAAAGCTAGTGCTGTTAGCGGTTCGTTATCGCTGGCTTTACGTATTTCTTGTTCGCCAGTCTTTGGATTAATACCGACGGTTTGACCTTGATCGCGGTCGAGTGGGCTCGGTAGGTAGTCGGCAACGAGGTCGAGAACTTTTTCGACGATGACGCCGCGACCATCACCACCGGTTACGAGGAAGAAGTCACCGTCAAGAACACGCTTGCGCAAAGCGGCTTTGAGTTCGATTTCGCTAATCGCTTCTTCGCCTTGGTTAAAGAATTTTTCCATCAATGCTTCGTCGGCTTGAACCGCCTCTTCGATAAGCATGCTGCGGGCATTTTTTGCTTTTTCGAGCATGTCAGCTGGAATGTCGCCAACAGTCAGCTCATGATCAGCGTAATCTTTGTAAGTGTAAGCTTTCATGTCAATCAGGTCGACAACGCCACAAATGTCCTTTTCAAAACCGATTGGCAAGTGGATTGCAATGGCATTCTTGGATAGGCGTTTATGAATACTATCAAGGGATTTGTAGAAATCACCACCAATTTGGTTGATTTTGTTGACGAAACAAATGCGAGGAACGCCATATTTAGTAGCTTGGCGCCAAACTGTTTCGGACTGAGCCTCGACACCCATTTTACCATCGAAAACTACGACTGCGCCGTCAAGCACGCGCAAGCTACGTTCGACCTCGGCAGTGAAGTCGATGTGACCTGGAGTATCAATGATATTAATCTTGTGGCCTTTCCAGTAGGTCGTGACCGCAGCAGAAGTAATGGTGATGCCACGCTCTTTTTCTTGTTCCATCCAGTCGGTCGTAGCGCCGCCATCATCGCCTTTAACAAGGCTAATTTTGTGCTTTAGGCCGGTGCGATAAAGAATCGCTTCGGAAGTTGTAGTCTTACCCGCGTCGATATGCGCAATAATACCGATATTGCGGAACTTTGATAGATCTTTGATTTCACTTGCCATACGGTAGTTCCCTTTTATTTATTCCTCTCTCAAGTTTAGTATTAACTTGTAGACATTAAAAACAGACTTTTCTACATTTTAACATAAAAATTGAATTTCTGGTAGAGGTTTGTGGTGATTTTTTATAGGAAAGAATGCATTCCTAAAAAGATTATGTTATAATAAAAATATGATGGAGAAAATGGGCACGGTGCGGACAGGCGAGCAGATGAAACAAGCTGGGGTAGATGCAAATGATGCATGGAGTCGGCTAAAAGATGAGGTCAAGATGGATGATAGTGCAGGCGAGATCAACTCTCATAATATGCAAAAGGATGAGCAGCTGGTTGGCGTACAATCAGAATTGGTAAATAATATCCAAGCGTCGAAGATAGAACATCAACCAATAAAACTGACTGATAAAGAGTATCGAAAGTTGGATAGAGGGATACAGCGTTTGTATGATATAGCACCGAAGCTTTTTGCGCAGCTACAAGATCTAAAACAAAGACGTCCAGATCTATCGCTAAACCCTATGATGCTTGAGGCTGGGTTTTATAGTGACAACGGGATGCACCGAGAGCCTGTAGAGTTACAGCGGAGCGATGAATCTCTAGAGATGTTAGGAGAAATATATGACACGTTTGGGGATGATGGTTTTATGTTGCGTAATTCGGATATTTTCGTGCGAAGCGAAAACGAAATAGATGAGATCAAGCACTCTTTTGATATAGCGAAAAATGAACTAGGGCTAATGCCGAAGCAGGAGGCTATGCAAAAGCCACAAGGTCTAATCAGGCCTTTTTTGACAAAGATATTAGGGCATAAAATAATACATAAAAGTGGAGGGCAAGATAATTTTGAGAAAAAGTTATTCTTGTCGACGTTGATAAATACTTATAAGCCAGCTAGGTATAGCAATGATGATGGGTTGCGAGATTTGGCAAAATTGTATCGTGAGAGCGTTGAGGATGACGATCGCGCTATGCGCACTTTTATTCATTCGCGGATGGGGAACTTAGACTGTGGAGATCTCTACAATGCGGCGAGCATGAATCGTGAAGTCATGAAATCTAATCGTTCTGAAAGAATAAAGAGGGACCAGGAGAAGTCTCTGGATGATTTTGTGGAAATTTGCGGTTTTGGAAAGGAAGCCAACACTAAATTTATAAGTGAGATTTTGCCGCTGCTTGATGAAGATGAAAAAACAGTAGCACTACGTTCGCAACTGATAAGTGCGGTCAGATATAACAAGACGACGCAAAAAGAAGCCTTGGATTTTACCATACAGGAAATACTGCCAGGCTTATATGCTGAAGATCCGGAGATTAATTCAATCAAGAACCGCCTTTATACTCAAGTTATCGAAGTAGATACGGATTACGAAACACGAAAAGGCGTTTTGGCAGACGTGAATGAAAAGATTTTGCCCTTTGCACTCCAGCAAAAATCGGATGTAATGGGAAGTGGAATTATTAGTGATTTGGCTTGGACGTTGGTACGTGAGGATTTTCAGCAATACAAACGTCTTGATCATGAAGAGTGGCTTGGGGATACAATTCAGAAACTCGGAACCAAACTGATACCTTTCTTAGGGCGGACGCAGAAATTGCACTTCAGTGAGAAAACTAAGATAGTAGAAATGGTTATGATAGAGGGCATGCCGGATGACCTGATGGATTATCTATGGAATGACTTTGCACCGATGATAGAGCAAGATGACGCCCGTTTGGGGAGTCTGTTGCGCAATACTAATCTTAGGGGAGAGGAGAAGTATAGGGAATACGATTTTGATTGCCTAATGTCAAGGGTCACACCCCTAAATCTGAATCGCTTGCTACTTTCGCGACGCGAATTGCCTTTTAGTGATGCGAATCGACTAGAACAGAACCGAGTGGATGCTTTAGCAATTGAGGGTGTTTTGGTCCCAGATCACGGTTTTATACATGACGAAGATCCGAAAGCACATGATCTGCTAGCAGCAATGTTGAACTATTACGAAGCACGCGAGACTGGCGGTATGGAGGATGCAAAAATGCACTTGATGAGCATAATTGGTGAAGTGAGGGGGCGTTTTGGAGATTTAACAAGAATGGTTTTCGATCTAGAAAATTATGAAAAAGTAATACGAGGGGAGGTGTGGGATGACAATGCAGCTTCGCGCACTTATAACATTCCAGCTATAGAGGTGTTACGCAGACTGGTGGATAATACAGATATAAATTTGGTGAAGGCACCAGAGGTAGACGATTTTGTTTGGCGGGAATTGATGGAAGAGGTAGGGTTACGACGTAATCCAGAAAACGGTTCAATGCGTGCGGATTGGCAAAGTGTGACAAATTTAGTAACGTATACGAATGCATGGATAATTGAGCATCAAGGAAAGTATGGCCTTGATCCAGTACGGATTGAAGCGATTACTTTTGCGGAGCGAGCGGCGACATATGCTTTGAGAAATGTCACAGAACGAGAGAGACTGGAATTACCTTATGATGAAGGGTTCAAAGAAATAGTAAAGTTTCAGGAGCTAACTGGCAGCGGGGATAGTAAATTTAATCTAGAAGAATTTGAAATCTTTTGGAGCAGGTTTCAAAATGTTAGGATGGATAATCTAGACGATTTGAAAGCGCATTATTGGCGGTTGTTTGAGCGTGAAGCGGATAAATTAGGGAGATTGGAACGGAAGTATCAGGACGAAGGAAGAAAAGATAGTGGAATGCTACTACAATCTGGCAACTTGTTTCATGAGTTGGCGCTATTACTGGAACCACGGAATGAAAATACATTGCGTGGGCGAATTGATGGCGAAATTCGGCATCCAGCTCATTAGAAGAGAGCAGGCTTATCTTTTGTTAAGAGGTAGAGTTGACGCTTAGCGCGAGTGAGCGCAACATAGATTAGGCGATCTTGGTCGGCGGATTCAACTTCGAGAGTGTCGCCAAAAATCTGAAAAATGGCAGAATGAGGATGATGCGATTTAATAACCTCAGAATCCATTTCTAATAAAACAACGATTTCTGCTTCTAGACCTTTGGATTTGTGCATGGTCATACAACGTATTTGCTCTTCGAACTCGATGGCAGTCATAACACCTTCATTGACAGCTATAGTCTTAAGCGCGAGGTAGAGACTTTCCAAGGTAATTCCGTCGAAAGTGGTAAAGTTGTGTCGATGGAGGAGCATGATTTCGGAATGGCGATGATGTTTGATAATTTTGAAAACTTGTTTTAGTAATTTAGCAGCAGCGATGGCGATCTTTGGCGCGGGAACTTTTGCTGTTTGTGCTAGTATCTGCTGGAATCGACCATCGCCGAGCCCGTCTTCTTTGATATCGGTGGCGTCAAATCGTAGCTTGGCGAGATTGATGCTTTTGATTTTGCCACGATGCTGACTAAAAGCTCGTGCTGGAAGTGCCTCTGGATCGTAATGCGTCAGCATATAGTGATTAGCATACACTACGATTTTCTGAGCACTACGGTAATTCGTGGCGAGCGCGATTTGACATGTATCCTCAGGAAAGAATTTTGAAAATTTGAGAAAATAGTCAACATCAGAACCAGCGAAACGGTTGATGGCTTGCCAGTCATCACCTACAGCAAAAAGCTTGGCGGCTGGTGCGAGACCACGAATGGCGTGCGTGAGCATCAAAAAGAGATAGGAGAAATCTTGATACTCGTCTATCATGACGTATTGTAACTGGCGAATATAGGTAAGTAATTGAGAATTATGACTATTGGTCAGAATTTCAGCAGCTCGAGCCATGAGAAGGTTAAAATTAATGACTGGTGGTCGGATTTGGGATAAATAATCAGCGTAAACTTGGAAACAGAATTCGTGATAAAAGCACAATTTAGGATCGGATGCGGTTTTGCAGTAGGTCTGAATAGCAGTTTCAAGCTGAGTAAGGCTGGAGTACCCTGGGAATTTCTGTCCGGCACGCGCAATGAAATTGTTGGCCAGCCCAAATAGGTCACGAGCTTCAGAGCGATTGAGCTTGATTGTCGATGATTTAAGTGCTTTATGAAATGCGGCGAGAATGATATCACTATGTGCGCTTTCGTCTAAGATTTTCGGCTGCCCATCAACTAGTTTGACAATATCGAGAGCGTATTTATGAAAAGTAGAAGCAACTGAAATAATCTCCTCATCCGAAACGAGAGCCTGACCGTCGATTTTGACATCGCGAATGCGTTGGTTCACTTCGGCAGCCGCAGTGCGATTAAACATAAAAACTGCAATTTCATGGAATGAGACGTGCTTCTGCGCAACTAAGTAAGCGACTTTGGCGACAATGACACGAGTTTTGCCTGAGCCAGCGCGAGCCGTAACTAAAGTATTTTTATGGTTGTCGATCACGGCGCGAACTTGGTCTTCGTCTAAAGTATAGGGTTTACCGTCAAGCGTGACATGCGCAGCGAACCACTTTTGTGTATCGAGAATGGCATAATCATTTTCTGGGAAACTACCGTCACTTTGTCGACGGCAGATCGACATCAGCGAAGTTTTTCTCGCAAGATTTTTTGTACAGCGCTGGGGTTAGCTTTACCTTTGGACTCTTTCATGACTTGCCCAACTAAGAAACCGAGAACTTTTTCTTGTCCAGCCCTAAAATCACTCTGAGCCTTCTGGGTTTCGGGTTTTTCGAGAACGGTATTGACAATTTCTTCAAGCGCGCCAAGGTCATTCTCTTGGATGACGCTGAGTTCTTTGGCGATGGTGCGAGTCTCTTTGTAGTGCATTTCGGGGTCAAAGAATTTGATGAAAACCTCTTTGGTCGCGGTACTCGACAATTCATTATTGTCGTTCATTTCAACCAATGTGATAAGTTGTTCCTTGGTTGGTAGTTTGTCATTCAGTAAGCTAGTGTTTTCTTCGGCCAACAGAACGGAGCTAAAGAGGTTGGCGACTTTTTTGGTTGCTGCCTGGTTCCCCTCCAGTTCGGCTAGTTTTGCCATTAGATTTGGATAGTCGAGGAGAACTTCGACTAAATCTTGACTCAATACGTTATTGAATTTTTGGCGATACCAACTTGGCATTTTAGGGAGATTGGCAGCTTCAGCTTCAACGTCGGCTGAATCTAAGCAAATGGGAGGTATGTCGGGTTCGGGCATATAGCGATAATCTTTGGCATCTTCCTTGCTGCGTTGACCAGTTGTCTCGCCAGTTGCTTCGTTCCAGCCGCGTGTTTCTTGAATAACTGCCTCACCTTTTTCGAGAAGCTTAGTTTGACGTTTGATTTCATACTCAACAGCCCGCTCAACACTACGAAATGAGTTGAGGTTTTTCATTTCGGTGCGCGTACCAAGCTCCGTACTGTCTTCTGGTGCAACACTGATATTGACGTCAAAGCGCATATTGCCATTATATAAGTCACCGTAAGTTACTCCGGCATAGGTCATGACACGCCAAAGTTCTTTGGCGTAATCGCGCGCTTCAGCGGCGCTATGAATGTCGGGCTGCGACACGATCTCGACCAGAGGTGTGCCAGCGCGATTGAGGTCGACTAGGGAATAGCTACTTTCGTGGCTAGATTTTCCAGCATCTTCTTCGAGATGGGCATGTTCAATGCGCACTTTGTGGCCATTTGGTAGTTCAACATACCCCTCACCAATAATTGGATGAAACATCTGAGTAATCTGATAACCTTTTGGTAAGTCGGGGTAATAATAGTGTTTGCGATCAAATCGTGATTCGAGATTGATTTTTGCATTGAGTGCCAAACCAGCGCGAATTGCAAATTTTATTGCTTCGCCATTCAATCTTGGAAGCATGCCAGGCAAGCCATAGTCAACTGGCGAGACACAGCTATTTGGCTGTTTGAGCCTGGCGTCATTGTCGACTTCGGAGAATAGTTTGGTTTTCGTGCAAAGCTGAACATGGCACTCAACACCAATCGTAGGAATGTATTTCGTCATACTAAATTGCTCCTAAATCTTTTAACGCTTGACGGAAAGCAGCAAGCGCGCGACTAGCCTGAGCGTATTCAGCTTCAAATCCTGGCTCGTGAGCGATTTGATTGCGTAGCTTATGCGCTGACCAAACAGCGTTTGGTTTTTCAAATTTATCGGTAACACGTTTTAGTCTTTCACCCATAGTCTTTCCAGGTAGACCCATTTCATTCAGCGCTTTGTCGAGTAACTTATCGCCGTCAATTACAGCCATGCTGTAAGTCCGCGGATCATCTTTTACAAGACTATTCTCAACCTTAAGCCAACGGGTTTGGTATTCCTCGACATCAAAAGTATAGCTATGTTTTCCAGTCAAAGTAATAGCAATCAGTGCCAGTAGCCCGACGGCAATGATGGCGATGACTAAAAAGATCAATGACGAATTCATGCTGTTTCCTCCAGAGTTTTAGTAAAATTAATCAAAGTGCGCTCGCTGCGGCGTGGTCCTACGAGCTGAAGCCCAAGATCGAGGCCGCTATTAGTCTTGCCAACAGGTATAGCTAGACCAGGGAGTCCAGCAAGATTGAGCGGTACACTCATGACATCTTCGAGATACATAGCTACCGGATCGTTGACTTTCTCGCCAAGCTTAAAGGCAGGATTTGGAGCGACTGGCGTCAAGAGAACGTCGCACTGTTCAAAAGCTTTTGCGTACTCGTTTATAATCAGAGTGCGCGCTTTGGCGGCTTTGAGGTAGTAGGCATCATAAAATCCACTCGATAGTACGAAATTACCAATCATAATTCGGCGTTTGTTTTCGGGCATGAAACCCTCATTACGAGTATTCTCATAAAGTTCACTCAGATTTTGCGATTTTGCGCTGCGATAGCCATAACGAATGCCGTCATGTCGCGAAAGATTACTAGAGACTTCGGCTGGAACAATGATGTAGTAGGCCGCAAGCGCATACTTTAGCGCTGGCATGTTGAGCTCAACAATCTCGCAGCCTTGGTGTTTTAAGGTCTCAATTTTTTGTTGCAACGCTGCTCGAATTTCGCTATTAACAGCTTCGTTGTTAAAGTCTTTGATAACGCCAACTTTTTTGATAGTTTTAATTTCGCTCTCTGCATAAAAATTGGGCAGAGTTGTCATGTCGTTTTTGTCTTGTCCCGCAACCACCCCCATAAGTAAATCTAGGTCCATTGCTTCGCGCGCAAAGAATCCAATACAGTCCGTACTGCTCGCCATCGCAACAACTCCATAGCGGCTAATCGCTCCGTAAGTTGGCTTGAGGCCATAGATGCCATTAAAGCTGGCTGGCTGGCGAATTGAACCACCAGTGTCCGTGCCAAGTGCGAAAGGCACAATGTCAAGTGCAACCGCTACGGCACTACCGCCGCTTGAGCCGCCAGCAACACGCGTTGTATCTTTAGAGTTTTTGGTTGGACCGTAATATGAGTTTTCGGTACTAGAGCCATGTGCGAATGCATCGAGATTGGTTCGCCCGATCATGATTGCGCCCTCGGCTTCAAGCTTGCGTACAGCAGTCGCTGTAACCGGACTCTGGAATCCCTCTAAAATCAGAGCTGAGGCCGTCGTTTCTCCTTCTGGGCTCAAGAAATTATCTTTGAGAGCATAAGGTACGCCTGCAAGACGCCCGACGGGTTCACCTTGGGCGATTTTACGATCAATCGCTTCGGCTTTTTTGATGGCATCGTCGTTAATCCAATTAAAAACGTGATATTCAGCTTGATACTGGTGTGCTTTTTCTAGAGCCGCGCGAACTAGTTCGACGGCGCTTTGCGTTTGATTTGCAACTTTCATAGTCTATAGCACCTTTGGAACTTTAATTTGATAATCACGCGTCTCAGCCGTGAGCGCAAGTAGTGCTTCACGGTCTGCTTCCTGAGGCAGAATTTCGTCTGGACGCCAGACGTTTTCCATTTCGAAAACTTGATAAGTCGGCTCTACCCCATCAGTTTCGAGCTGGTCGAGTTGCGAAATGTAGCCCACAATTTCTTTAATATCCGTCACCAGTCGCGCTGTCTCCGAGGCGGTAAGAGCAAAATTGGATAACTTGGCGAGGTGATGGATCGTTTCCTGATTAACTTCCATATAGTATATATTATACTACAGTTTTGAGTCGGCCCGGGTGTTTTGTTGTGATGTGATTTCTTCTTGACGTTCAATAAAATCAATGGCTTTTTGACGGTCGGTAATTTCCTGCCAGAGCTGACGTTTGCGGGTCGTAAGGAGAGCAGTGCGTTCAGCAATGGTTGTGTCGCCTTGACGATAGAGGCGTGAGTATTGACGGATTTCGCGCGAGGCAAAGCCAGATTGCTTCATACTAATGAGGATTTTGGCGAGTTCGACTTGGCCAGGGGTGAGAATGCGGTAGCCGTTTCTCGCACGTTTGACGTGTGGTATAAGACCAGAATTGCAGAGACGCCGCAAAGTTTGGGTTGAAACACCGAGTTCTTGACTGACATCTTGGATGGAGTAATTGTTGGATTCAATAGATTTTATAATTATGCGTCCTTTCTAATCCAGAATTACGATTCTGGCAGTATGCCTATTTTTATATTCTTAGTATAACATAAGTGTTTTATAGCCCTATCAGAAATTAGATTTTGACAGGGTTGATTTTTGGCTTTATCTCTGTTGTAGAATAGATTAAAGTCTGCTA
This sequence comes from uncultured Candidatus Saccharibacteria bacterium, assembly GCA_948514425.1. Taxonomy (GTDB): domain Bacteria; phylum Patescibacteriota; class Saccharimonadia; order Saccharimonadales; family Saccharimonadaceae; genus Nanosyncoccus. The sequence goes on along the minus strand of CAOQYN010000011.1, from coordinate 13,615 downwards.
TTTTTGGTTTTTTGGCAGGGTTGTCTTGCGCTTTTGTCCGTAGTGGGTTTGTCGGTCTCAATGACGGTAAGGTTTACGTCGTCGGTCACGGTCTCTATGGCTGGTCGCGTGTGTCTCTATCTGCTTCTGTTGCCTACAGCTTGGGCGTGGTTCCTACTGTGGTCTACCCGTCACTCAACGATTACCGTTGGCTCGGTTTCCCCCTCCGCTGCCTCTACCTAGGTAGTGTTTGATGGAGGAATGACTTGTTAGTAATACATGACAGCAAAATAGGGATAAACTACAGTCTATCCCTATTTTAGGCTATGTCTGCTAGACTTCGGCTACGTCTTCAGCGGATGGCTCACCACCGAGATCCTCATTGGCGAGTGCGGCCTCTTCCTCTTCGGCAATCGTAATTGCAAGCGGCTTAACGCCCGTACCTACCGGGATCTTGCGACCGATAATCACATTCTCCTTCAAGCCATTGAGGTGATCAACGCGACCGTTGATTGCGGCGTTAATCAAGACGCGAGTAGTATCTTGGAAGGAGGCAGCACTAAGGAAGCTGTCACTCCAGATACTGACTTTTGTAATACCGAGCAACAAACTCTCGTAAGTTGCAGGTTCCTTACCAAGCGCTTCGAGGCGTTGATTTTCGCTGATGATGGCTGCCTTTGAGACAACATCGCCCGAAACGAAGATGGAATCCCCAGCGTCTTCAACCATGACTCGGCTAAACATCTGGCGTACGATAATCTCCAAATGTTTCGCGGAGATTTCGTGACCTTGGGCGGCATACACGGAGATGACGTCGTTCATGATGTAGCGAGCGGTTTCATCAGCGCCTTTATGCTTGAGTAAATCTTGAAGATTCAAGGAACCTGTCGTGAGGCGATCACCAGCAGCTAGCCGGTCGCCAGATTTCGCGACGAGCTCAACATCGCCTGGCATTTTGACTTTGACAGCAGCACCGCCTTCGGCGACAACGATTACAGCATCTTTGGTTAGCTGAGCGTTGCCATCAACTGGAGAAATGAGCGGTTCTTTACCGTCACCCTTATCGGCGAGTACGTCACCAGCCTTCACGCTAGCACCGTCTTTTACTTGAGCGGTGCGACCCTCAAGCGGCAATCTAGTAACAGCGCCACTTTCTGGAGTAATCTGGGCGATGTATTCATTATTGTCTTCCCAAATTTCTACAATACCAGCAACTTGAGCGACATACGCTTGCCCTTTTGGCGCACGGGCTTCAAGTAGCTCCTCAACACGCGGAAGACCGCGCGCGATAGCACCAGAACCAGCGACACCTGAACCGTGTTTGGTATCGAGCGTCAGCTGCGTACCAGGTTCACCGAGCGACTGAGCAGCAATAACACCTACTGGTTGATGTGCTTCAACTAAAGCACGTGTACTCATATCAACACCATAAGCTTTGCGTGGAACACCGCTGATGGCAGTCGTCGTTAGGACAGATTGAATCTTGACGCTTGTGATTTCATCATCAGCAGCGATTTGCTCAGCAATCTCTTGGCTGATAAGCTGATCGGCATCGACATAACCTGGGATTGGTTCAGCCGTATAGCGACCAGCAATGCGAGCAGCGAAGCCGATACCAGTGTATTCGCTTTCCGTCTTGAAAACTTCAAAGCCTGGATCTTCAGCCTCTTGATCGGTCGTGAAGACATCTTGCGCTACATCGACAAGGCGACGAGTCAAATAGCCAGAGTCGGCGGTACGTAGAGCCGTAGACACTTGACCTTGGCGTGCGCCACGGGTGGCAATAAAGGATTCAAGGGTGTTGAGGCCTTTCTTATAGCTACTCTTGACTGGAAGCTCAATTTCGTTGTTATTAATGTCGACCATGATACCGATTTCGGCAGAAGCGAGCTTAATATTGCTAATACTACCGCGAGCGCCAGAGTTGACCATGACCGCAATATCAGTATCCATGCTGGCAAGCTTGCTCTTCAAGAAGTCCGAGATTTTCTTGTCGATATCACGCCAGTTGGCAACGGTCAGACTGTAACGTTCTTCTTCGGTTACGAGACCTTGGTCGAATTGTTCTTGGATCAAAGCCGTCTTGGCGTCGCCTTCGGCGATGAAATCGTCAATCTCTGGGTAAGTCGGATAGTCATCTTTTGCCGTTGATACCGATGCGATAGTCTCATACTCAAAGGCAAGATTCTTAATATCGTCGGCAGCTTTAACCATTGTCTCAGCGCCAAAGTTGTCAAAAATGTTTGCCATGACACGCTTGAGCTGCTTGCTCGTCTGAACAGAGTTGTCATACGGATAATCTTTAGGTAAGATCTCGTTGAAAATCACGCGCCCAAGAGTCGTATTGCGGATTTCGCCCTTAGCGAACACACGGATCGGCGTCTGGAGAGCGATTAATCCTTGATCGTAAGCCATTTCGGCTTCGTAGACCGAGCTAAACGGCTTAACATCATCTGTTTCGGTACCCGGTTTGTCGTAGGTTAAGTAGTAAATACCAAGTACGACGTCCTGATAGATCGCGAGGACAGGTGCGCCATCAGCTGGCTTGAGTAGATTCTTAGTCGCAGACATGAGTTCACCAGCTTCGGCTTGAGCTGCGTCAGATAGCGGCAAGTGAACCGCCATTTGGTCACCATCGTAGTCAGCGTTGAAGCCGCTAGCGACAAGCGGGTGTAGCTGGATAGCCTTACCGTCAATCAACTTTGGCTGGAAAGCTTGAACTGACAAACGGTGTAGACTAGGCGCGCGATTGAGTAGGACGTATTTGCCCTTAATACATTCATCGAGACCATCCCAGACTACGGCTTCGCCAGCATCAATCATGCGAGTGGCAGAGCGGATATTGGCGGCATGTTCGCCAGCAATTAACCAAGAAATTACGAATGGCTTGAAGAGTTCAAGTGCCATCTGTTTTGGTAGGCCACACTCGTTGAGCTTGAGTTCTGGACCAACGACAATGACGCTACGTCCAGAGTAGTCGACACGCTTACCAAGCAAGTTTTGGCGGAAACGACCCTGCTTACCTTTCAGAAGGTCGGAGATACTTTTGAGTTTGCGGCGTCCATTCTGAGCGCTGGCACTGCGACTGCCATGAACCGCAGAGTTGTCAACTAGAGCATCAACCGCTTCTTGAAGCATGCGCATTTCGTTATGGCAAATTACAGCTGGAGCATTAAGCTCAAGTAGCCTGCGCAAGCGGTTGTTGCGGTTAATAACGCGTCGATATAGGTCATTCAAGTCTGAAGTCGCAAAACGACCACCAGGCAAAGCAATCATCGGGCGAAGATCTGGAGGAATGACTGGAACTACAGTCAGAATTAAGTCGACAGGCTTGATGCCAGCAGCTTCCATACCCTCAAGTACCTTGAGCCGCTTCATGATGCGTTTTTGCTTCTGCCCTTTGCTGGCTTCGGCTTCTTCGCGCAACTCGGAAATCATCATTTTGAGGTCAATTTCGTCGAGCAACTTCTTAATCGCAGTGGCGCCCATCTCTACTTCAATAAGCTCGTCATAGTCTTCAGGCAAGTTGCGATATTCCTGTTCGCTGATTACCGCACCCTTAGTCATTTTGTCGAGCGCAGATTTTTTGGCAAGATAATCAGCTTCAAGCTCTTCACTCTCTTTTGCTTGCTCGTCGGCAAGCGCAGCGACGTTTGCGTTTGCATCTTTAGCCATTTCTTCGTAACGTAGCTTGATTGCTTCACGGGCAGCGACAGTATTAGCCTCAAGGTCGGCGAGAGTTTGAGCAATCTCTTCATCTTTAGCGTCGACAATGAGGTACGATGCAAAGTATACGACTTTTTCGATGTTCTTAACTGTAAGATTAAGCAACACACTTAAGGCGCTAGGTGTACCACGCATGAACCAGATGTGTGCGACTGGGGCAGCAAGAGTAATATGCCCCATGCGTTCGCGACGAGAGATGCTCTTGGTGACGAGATTCCCTTCTTTGTCAACCGCGGCTTCGCGTGAGCGAACGCCTTTTAGCTTTGAATCATGCGGGTTGATATCTTTGACCGGACCAAAGATCCGTTCACAGAACAAACCGTCACGTTCTGGCTTTTGGGTACGATAGTTAATCGTTTCTGGCTTTAAGACTTCACCGTAGCTCCAGTTCAAGATATCCTCTTTACTAGCAACACTAAGGCGAATTGAGTCAAAGTCATTGGCGCTGATAAAATTATCCATCCAAGCCATTTTACAACTCCTCTCCGAGGTCAAGGTTGGCATCGTCTTCGTCGAGATCGGCGTTGATAATGCTTTCCTCTGTGTCCTCCGTTATTTCTACCCCCTCATCATCTATCATTTCTTTTACTTCTTCATCTTCATCGAGGTCAACTACCGTATCTTCAAGGTTATGATGACCATGTTGCGCATAGATCAAGCGATCATCATGTTCTTTTTCGATTTGGCGCGAAGTTTTTTCAATCACTTCGCTAGCATCAGTCGATTCGCCGTGATCAAGGAGATCGACTTTCAAGCCAAGACCTTGGAACTCTTTAACAAGAACGTTAAAGCCTTCTGGAAGTTTTGGACCTTCAATTGGTTCGCGCTTAATGATGCTTTCGTAAGCCTTAGCGCGACCGTAGACGTCATCAGACTTGATCGTAAGCATTTCCTGCAATGCGGTAGCGGCACCATAAGCCTCGAGTGCCCACACCTCCATCTCTCCAAACCTTTGACCACCGTTTTGAGCTTTACCACCGAGCGGTTGCTGAGTAACAGCGGTGTACGGGCCAGTGGAACGAGCGTGAATTTTATCCTCGACCATATGATGGAGCTTGAGCATATGCATAACCCCAACGCTAGTACGTTCATTGAATGGTTCACCAGTCAAACCGTCGTAGAGCTGCACGCGACCATCGCGGGCAAAACCAGCTTTTTCGAGTTGCTCAGAAATCGTCTCGTCTTCAACACCGTTGAAAGATGGGGTTGCGACCTTGTAGCCTAGTGCTCGTGCTGCCATACCAAGGTGGATTTCAAATAGCTGACCTAGGTTCATGCGGCTTGGCACACCCATCGGGCTAAGTAAGACGTCGATTGGTGTACCATCTTCCATGAATGGCATGTCCTCGACAGGTAGAATACGTGAGACTACACCTTTGTTACCATGACGACCAGCGATTTTATCACCGACACTAATTTTGCGCATTTCAGCAACGTAGATCTTGATCTGCATCAAAACACCAGCTTTTAATTCGTGGCCTTGCTCGCGCGTATAGACACGAACGCCGACGACTTTACCGGTACTAGATCCATTCATACGAACAGATGTGTCGCGAACATCTTTGGCCTTTTCACCAAAGATGGCGCGGAGCAAACGCTCTTCAGAGCTGAGTTCTTGTTCACCTTTTGGCGTGATTTTACCAACAAGAATGTCGCCTGGCTGGACTTCCGAGCCAACTACTACGATGCCGTCTTCACCAAGGTGACGAAGGCTCTTTTCAGGAACATTTGGAATATCACGCGTCACTTGCTCAGGACCGAGTTTAGTTTCGCGGACTTCAACATCAAAGTCTTTGATGTTAATGCTGGTCAGCTTATCGTCTTCTACTAGCCTTGAGGAAATCACAATAGCGTCATCCATGTTATAGCCACGCCACGGCATAAAGGCAACGAGCAAGTCTTTACCTAGAGCCAACTCGCCGTTTGTAACACTGGCGCCTTCGATGAGGATGTCATTTTGCTGAACTTTTTGACCTCGAACTACCTTGACGCGATCATTGTAGCAGCGATCATCGTTGGTCTTTTCAAAGTGTTCGAGCTTATATTCCTTCTCACCATCTTTGTATTTGACGATTACACTCATGCCATCAGCCTTGATCACTTCACCATCAGCTTCAGCAACCGTAACCTGAGAAGTATTCATAGCGACTGCATGTTCGATACCAGTACCAACAGTTGGAGCGTCTGTATTCAACAAAGGAACAGCCTGCTTCTGCATGGCGCAAGCCATCAAAGAGCGGTCGACACGATTTTTCTCGACAAACGGAATCAAGCTAGCAGACGTACCAAGAATTTCTTTATGTGCGGCATCAATATGAGTCACAAGATTGGAGGCTACTTGACTTGGACGACCTTTAACGCGGGCAGAAACCCAATCTTCGACGAACTCACCTTTTTCATTCAATTTGACACTGGCATCAGCGATAATCATATCATCTTCAGTCGCAGCATCAACGTAGACTACTTCGTCTGTAACTTTGCCGTTTTTGACTACGCGATATGGAGCTTCAATAAAACCATACTCATTGATGCGTGCATAGGTTGCTAAGTTGAGTACGAGGCCGACGTTGCCACCTTCTGGCGTCTCAACGGTACAAATACGACCGTAGTGGGTTGGGTGAGCATCACGCACATCGAAACCAGCGCGCTCACGAGTCAAGCCGCCAGGGCCCATACTTGAAAGACGGCGTTTGTGTGCAAGCTCGGAGTAACCATTGACTTCATCCATCAACTGCGAGAGCTGTGAGCTGGAAAAGAATTCTTTAACAGCGGCAACCACTGGGCGCGAATTGAGTAGCTGAGATGGACTGACATCTTCTGGGCTAGCCATGGACATGCGGTCAAGAATATTACGCTGCAACCTAAGCATACCAAGCCTGAATTGACGCTGAACAAGCTCGCCGACTAATTTCACGCGACGATTACTGAGGCTATCAATGTCATCAGCTGGCTCTTGAGTATTGTTGAGACGGATAATTTCGCTAATGATAGCGATTAGATCTTTCATCTGTAGAGTACGATGCGCTGCATCATTCGGTGTGTCATAGCCGAGACGTCGGTTAAGCTTGAAACGACCAACTCGAGAGCAGTCGTAGCGGCGATAATCAAAGAAGGCGCGCTCAATCATGGATTTGGCGTTTTCAACAGTCGCTAAATCACCAGGACGTAGACGGCGATAAACTTCGAGCAAAGCAGCAGCTTGTCCGCTCGCGGTATCTTTTTCGAGGGTAGCATTAATGTAGCTAATAGCACCATTATCAACGTCGGCAAATTTAGCACGGATTTCATCGTCTTTTGCGATACCAAGAGCTTTTAAGAAGGTTGTGACTGGGATTTTGCGGCGACGGTCGATCTTGACATTAATACAACCACTCGTAGTGGTTTCAAACTCAAGCCATGCGCCGCGCCCTGGGATCACCTTAGCGCCGTAGTAGCGCCGACCAGCGATTTCGTCTGCCGTAAAGAAAACACCAGCTGAACGAATCAGCTGCGATACGACAACGCGCTCTGTACCGTTAATAATAAAGGTTGCGCGATCGGTCATCCAAGGATAATCACCAAAGTAAATATCCTGCTCTTTGACCTCTCCAGTGACTTTGTTGGTTAGCTCAACTTGGACATGTAATGGAGCAGCGTAAGTTGAAAGATTATACTTTGCTGTTTTTTCGTCCTCAATTGGGTTCTTAAAATAATAATCTTTGAAGCGCATGGACAATTTTTGTCCAGTATAGTCGTCAATTGGGTTCAATTCATTGAACACTTCGCGTAAACCGCTTTTGACAAAATCTTCCCAGCTATCCTTCTGATGCGCAATCAGATCTGGGATTGGGAGTGCTTGATCGCCTTCGGTGAAAAACACGCGACCGCCATCAGCAGTACTCATGGTTGCTTTACTCACTTTTTCCTCTCTCTTAGTGTTGATAATCTCTAGCGCCGAAGATTAACTGTGATACTATTGCGCTCAGAGTCGCCATCTCTAGCGCACACCAAAATATCACTCACTACTTCTTGTGTCTTATTTTAACGGATTTTGGCAAGATTTTCAAGAGGCATTTTATTAGTGTTGTAGCTTTTACAACACTAATAAAGCTTCAGAATAAAAAAAGACCTCCTCGACAATAGTCAAGCAGGCCTGAATCATGATTGGCTAAATTAGCTTAAGTTGGCCCTAATGCGTTTTACCTGATATTTGTCGTAAGACTAGGCTCAAAGCAGCTTCGGCAAAAGTAGCAGAACCGCAAACCACAGATAGTGCAACCCAGAGGCTGCAATAAGGTTCTTTACCGTTGCCATCTAAGATTATGCAGGCCAAGTCGCGCAGACTTGAGTACCCTCTTGTGCCGGCTTTGCACAACAGATCAGCGACTTGATGAAAAAGCTCTGCTGTGAGCGGTTCACGTATAATTGCATACGTTGCGTGCGCCATGATGGACATAGATAGCCCGCTCAGTATAACACATATTACTAGAGCCTTGTTGCTAAGCCGACTTCCTGGCAAGACAAGGCAGTACTCACAGGCGACTCGGAATATATTCGCCACAAAAGTAGAAAGAAAAATAATTGCGATGCCGATTAATACGAGTTTGGCCTCATCGAACAGAGAGTTTAGCCCTGCGCTAAGCAGAGTTGCAAATAACACCAAGAGTAAGAGAAGCCGCAATAGCTGATTGGTGGCTTTCAAACCTGTCAGTATCTGAGTTTCGCGACTGCAATGTAATAGTTTCTTCATTTTTTATCCCCCTTTTAATAAATGTGATTGCAAAACGTAGTAAGATCAACTAAATCATGATTTTTAAACTACGAGCAACATGGCTTAAAATTATATAATCACAGATTTACTTTTTTGTCAATAGTATTGGGTGTTTGTGGTTAGAGTACCAGTCTGGTGGCTTTTGTCCGTAGTGGGGATATCAACTTGGAGGGTGGCAAACTGTATAATTTTGGTCTCACTCGTTACAACTGGTCGGAGACTGTATTGTCAGATACGCGTACTTATACTCTATATGTGGATACTGCAACCGTATACACTTCGCACAGCAATGTACGCCATCATGCTTTCCCCCTCCGCTGCCTCTACCTAGGTAGTGTTTGACGAAGAAACCTCCAACATCATCTCTCTACCCTTAGCCTTTGTCCGTAGTGGGGTAGTTAGCACCGTAACCAACAGTGCTGGTAGTATTGGTTATGATTGTTGGGATTGGTCACAAACCGCCTATTCTAACACTTACGCCTATCGTCTCAATTCTACATCTACATATGTTGGTCCATCCACCACTTATCATCGTAGGGACGGTTATCCCCTCCGCTGGCCCTCCATCAATCATCTCCCTACCCTTAGCTTTTGTCCGTAGTGGGTGGGTGGATATCGCTGGTAGTGCCGCTAGCGTTGTCGGTCAGTATGGTTATCACTGGTCACGCGTTTCTAACTCTATCGCTGGCGCCTATAATCTAAGTATCTTCCCTACAGACGTCGGCTCATCGGTCACCAACGGGCGTCTTGATGCTTTCCCCCTCCGCTGCCAAAACCATATATCATTTCCAACATCAAACACTACCTAGGTAGAGGCAGCGGAGGGGGAAACCAAACCAGCGGTCGATGCTATATGATAGATGAACTTCGGCGAAACCTGCACCCAGGCTGTAGGTGGCAGAAGTAGAACTAGCCACGCGCGACCAGTTGTAGAGATTGAGGCCGAGGTAGTAGACTCTGCCGTCTGCAGTATTGACATCCCCACTACGGACAAAAGTAAATTAGTTTTGTTGTAGTTTATACAACACTTATTTCCACAGATTCATAAGAGGTAAAATAGCTTATTGTTGTAAAAATTACATAGATTCTTTGCTTAGATAATTTAGAAAACTATTGTTATTTTTATGCTTATTAATTATACTAGTAATAGTTCGAAAGAACATAAGGCTAACTGCGAGCCAACGATAAGTTGAGAGCTTATATGTTCAAAAAGTCGCCCTATATGTAGGCGATTTTTTGGTGCGATAGCTCAATGCGCTTTTGTCCGTAGTGGGTATGTCTATACTAATGGAGGTGAAGTTCACTTCATCGGTAACTATCTCTATAACTGGTCACGTGTGATTAGTTCTGCTTCCGCCGCTTACGACTTGGGTGTGATCCCCACTGAGGTCTACTCATCAGCCAACGACAATCGTTTCTACGGTTTCCCCCTCCGCTGCCTCTACCTAGGTAGTGTTTGATGGAGAGAAAGAAGGATGTAACATCAATGTCTAGGGTTGTTGTTCGACTTGTGGTGGAACTTTTGTCATCTAAAGAATCCAAAAGTTCCAGCCAAGACAACAAGTGCCAAAGTCTCACAACAACCCTAGACTTTGATATTCCATACCATCTTCATTCTAACATGCAGAGGCAGCGGAGGGGGAAACCAAACCAACGATCTAGGTAACCTGACAGGTAGACTTCAGTGGGAGCCACGCCCAAGTAGTAGACATCAGAAGCAGACCTAGCCGTACGTGACCCACTATAGAGATTATTGCCAACGGCGTAGACTTCACCGTCGTAAAGAGCAACATTTCCACTACGGACAAAAGCTAAGGGTAGAGAGATGATGTTGGAGAGAGATTTGCAGCATATTGTCTTTTCGCAATATTTGTTGCATAATGGAGATGTCAGCAATGCTAAATATGGCATTAGCTGTGTAACTTATGGGTTTAAATATGTTGATTTAGGAGGGGTATCAATGGCAAGCACAAATATTGAACTGGATGGCAAAATCGGGAAAAAGGGGCTAATAGTCTGTTCGGAATGGTATGCAGAAGGGTTTGATCCAATGAATGATAACATTGGCGAAAACGATTTTAGTCTCGCCTCGAAAGCTAAAGTACCGAAAATTGAAACGGGAAGATTACACAATGGAACGCATACTCTAATGTACGGCTTGAGCTCGATCACGACAACGCCCGTCAAACACTCTATTACCTTCAGGAGACATGGGCTAGTCGATGCTTTTAAAGATCGATTAATGCAGCGATGGGTTAGCATATTACAACAGGACGATCGTCGTTTTAATGTGGTTGGCATGCAGGTTATGGCACATGAAGCTACTATTTGGGTTTATAGCCCAAACATAGAAACTCTCTTCACATTGAAGTTTGAAGACAAGCGTCGCCGTGATAATTGGTTGGAAAGTCCAGTGTACTACTTTCACGACAGTGACCCTCATGAGAATGAGGGTGAGGATGAAAACACAGGCAAAAAATAAACCCATCAGAAAACCACTTCCATTAGGAATACGGAAGTGGTTATTTTATACGTGACTCAGATTAGATATCAAGATCGTCGAGATCAGCTAGCTCTGCGCGTGTTTTTTCAGCTAGCTCAGTTTCCGTTTCGCCGCCGTCAAGAGGAGCATTCCCTTCTTCTTCGTCTGTACGCAAATCGTCTACTGCTTCGGCGTTGGTGCGTGTTTCGTTGTTACGTCCGCCATGAAAACCCTCATCCTCGTCGGTGTTGACGACCTTCAAGTTGTAGCGAGCACCATTTTTGGTGCCGAGTACGCGGAGCAAAGTGCGAATACTTTGTGCGGTAGCGCCACGTTTACCGATTACGCGGCCAACGTCTTCGGGATCGACACTGAGACTCAATAATACGCCGCGCTCGTCAATTTCGCGGTCAACGACTACCTTATCAGGATTGTTGACGAGAGTTTTTACAATGTATTCTACAAATTGTTGGTCAATGGTTGCCATAAGGTCTCCAGTTATTAATTCTATGTTTCTTATTATACCACAAGCAGGAAAAATGTGATAAATTTGTCATTAGTACGCTTCCAAATTCTTAAAATATGCCAAAATTGCCTAAAAACTGTCTTTGCTATTGACAATTTTATCAAAGTGCGGTATAATAGAGATATGGAGACGTTTTGTCTCAAAAAACAAAGGGGGTCAAGAATATGAGTACATTAAGGAAGACGGTTTTTGTTCTGGCAATCTTGATATTGATTGGGTCTACGGCTTATGCTGCTGAGGAAGCTCAGCAGACTGAGATTCAAGAGGATCCTGACTTTACCGAGAAAGTCAAAAATGGCGCCGCTAAGGTCGGTGAATTTGCGGGAGAGTTTTGGGATAATACCAAGGCTGGATTCGGTGAGGTCACGGATAAGTTCAAAGGTTGGAGGCGCAGTCAGGAGGACGAATTCTGGGAAAGGACTGACGAACAACTCAATAACGAGGGTGCGGCAGAAAATTCCGCAGATGATTCAGGTGAACCAAAAGCCTCAGAAACGCCGACGGAATCTGGCACCGAGGACGGTAATGGGGAGGCAGGCACGACAGCAACAGAGCCTCAAGAGGCTTCTGAAGCTGTAGAAACCTCGTCGGCTGAAAAATCTGAAGCAGCGTCAAGTACCGCTACCGAACCAGAGACTGGCGCAGAGGCAGAAACCGCAAAGGAGAAGGCCAAGAATGAGCCTGATCCGGATCGGCGCAAGAGTTGGCCGCTGCCAGTCATCGCGTTATGCATCATTGGCATAGGCGGTGCTGGGGCACTCATCTACGAGCGCTGGGAAAGATGGTACAAAACACCATCTTAAATAACAATCTTCCAAAAATCCCCTGACTATGCGGTCGGGGGATTTTCTTTTGCCCAGCTTGGAGCCTATTCGGTGGCTGGAGTCTCAGCTTCGCCCTCGGCAGGGGCTTCGGCTGGTTCTTCTTTTGGCTGGTTTTTACGCAGCTTGTCAGCGTGCTTGGCTTGAGCATGTTTCTGAGGAGCCTCTTTATACCATTTTGGTAATTCGACACCTTCTTTTTTCAAGACATAAGCCACACGGCTAGAAGGCTGTGCGCCATGACCAAGATAGAACTCAACTTTTTCTTTGTCGAGAACCACGCGCTTGGTCTCAGGATTGTAGTTGCCGACCTCGGCTACAACACGACCCGAGAGCGGGTGGCGCTGCGCTTCTTGGACGACTATCCGGTACACAGGGGCGTGCACGCGGCCATTACGTTGCATGCGAATCGCTAGCATTTTTTCTCCTTAGATTATTATTGGGCTAATTATAGCAAAGAATAGGTGGATTGTAAAGCTAGCTATTTTACCCAACACGATGACTTTGGAAACCTATTTTATTATTTATAATTTTATGTTATACTATTGACAGTACATTAGAAAGAAGGTGAAAAGATTGACTAGACCAAAAGCGCTGGAACGATTCAAAAATGATTTGGATCGTTATAATTTTTGCTTACATCAGATTGCTGAAGAATCGAACATACAGTTGTCGCCTAACATAGTCAGGCAACACGGATACTATGCACCTCTGCATGTAGAAGGATTTTATGTTCTTGATGGTGAACAGTCATACAACCAAGACCCACAGCGATTCCATGCGTTTGATGATTACAGTAATGATGCGCTTCTGCGCCAAAGCGAACGATTGAGGGACGATCTAAGAATCCTAAAGGATACCTATCGTCAGCGTCAGATCTGGGTGAATGAGTTTAGACGAGTCTGGGAGTGTAACAAATACTCAGTACCAGAGTTTGCAGTATACTTTGGGCTTTCACATGCTGTGATAGCGATGCCACTTGAACTATTCCTTAAGTATAAAATCCGACTAAGTAAGTCATATTCCCTCACGCAGCGACTCGACCTACTAGGCCAAGAGCGAAACTATAAGGTACTGGCGAAATATGGTTATCATAACTTTGATCTGGCGAATTTTGATAATCATATATGCTATATCAAGTATCGACTGGAGCATTACCGAGAGCAACACTGCGAAGAATATGGTCTACATGAATTTGATATTTCACGCCAGACTGTCAGTGCCGACAATAACTGGTCTTTCACTGTTTTGGAACATCCCCTATCTTAGGGGATGTCGTATAAAGTCCTCTACCTTTGCAACATTTGGATAGGAGTCTTACACTGTAATCC
>CAOQYN010000010.1 GCA_948514425.1 uncultured Candidatus Saccharibacteria bacterium | reverse complement strand
TAGTATAGGCATACCCACTACGGACAAAAGCTAAGGGTAGGGAGATGATGTTGGAAGAAAAGACATAATACTCCAATGATGATACCTGAGTGTCGTTAGGAGACCAGTGGTGAGATTTTTCTTACCTAAAGATGCGAAAAATCTCAGCCAAGACAACAAGTGCCAAGGTCTCTAACGACACTCAAGTATCATCTCATCTTAATCTTTTCTTTCAACATTATTCTCTTTCTCTCCATCAAACACTACCTAGGTAGAGGCAGTGGAGGGGGAAAGCGCCCCAGAGAGGGGTATCCGCTGAGGGATAGGCGCTTGAGGGGGTGAGGTAGACGCCATAGGCGTAGATAGTGGACTGGAGAGTACGAGACCAGCCATAGCCACGCTCACCGACATAGTAAGAGGCGCCAAAAGAAGGATTAACATACCCACTACGGACAAAAGTAATGCATTACATTGTCTGTACATATGATGTACGATGTATTGCATTTGTCTTGCAATTAGGTATTGAGAGTCTTTAAAATGTTTTTAAGATTGGTTTGGAGATCATCGACAGGACCGTCGTTTAAGATGAAATAATCTGCCATAGCAATAGGGCCACCTTTTTCCATGTTTTCGATTTCGCTATAATCACGTTCGCGGATAGCTTCGGCGTCAAAAGGGCGATCAGGGCGCTTGGCGACACGTTCATAGCGGAGGGCTTTTGGTGTAACGATGGCGATGGTGACAAGAGCGCCTGGAAACTCATGCTGAAAAGCGCGGTATTCAGTCCAAGAATATATGCCATCGATAACGATTTGTTTTTGCCCAGCGGCAATAAGATCTTTGGTTTCGGCGATAGCTTGACGAGCTACCCAATCTTGGCCTTCGGTTTTGCGAATCATTTCGCGGAAAGCTTTTTCGCTTTTGCCGTCGGGGGTGCGTTCAATGCTACGTTTGGCCATTTCTTGATAAATCATGTTGCCTAGATGGACTTTAGGGTAACCAAGTTTGGTAAGGTATTCAACGGCTACGGATTTGCCGCTACCACTCATGCCGACAATGGCGAGTAGCTGGAAATTAGGGGATTTGTTCATGGGCTATATTATAGCATAAAAGAGAAGACATTTTGATAGTGGGAGAATATAAAATGCTTATAATATGCTTATAATATGCTTATAATATGCTTGGGAGTTTAGGTTAAGCGCTAAATCCATAGCTTTTGCGGTGCTTTCTGAGACAAACTCCGGTCAAAATTCTTTTGGAGTGGAGGCCGGGGTGCTTGTGTTATACTGGGTTTATGAAAAGACTGGTACTGATTGATGGAAAATCGGTGTTTTATCGAGGATATTATGCGATGGGGGCGCTTTCGACGAGTGATGGGACGCCGACGGGTGGAATTTATGGTTTTGCGGCGATTGCGATGGAGATTGTGCGGCAACTGGAGCCGACAAAGGTAGTAGTAGCGTGGGATTCGAAAAGTTCGACTTCAAAACGAAAAGAGATTTTCCCAGAGTATAAGGCGGGGCGAGTAAAACCTGGAGATGATTTTTATGTGCAGATTCCGTATTTGAAGGAACTGGTGTTGGCTTTGGGTTGGAGCTTCGTGGAATGTGATGATTATGAGGCGGATGACATTATTGGCACATTGGCGTTACAGGCAGACGAGGAGGGGGATTTTGATACAATTATTGTGTCATCGGATTTGGATATGCTGCAGATTGTAGATGAAAATACGCGAATGTATCGGATTCTCAAAGGATTTTCGAAGCTGGAAGAGATGGATGTGCCAGCAGTGGAGGAGAAATATGGGATTAAAAAGGCACAGTTTTTGGACTTGAAGGCACTAAAAGGGGATTCTTCGGATAATATTCCTGGAGTGGCGGGGATTGGTGAAAAAACGGCGGCGAAGTTGTTGGCGGAGTTTGGAACGTTGGACGGGGTATATGAACATTTGGACAATGTTTTGCCAGCGACGCGACGAAAATTAGAGGCGGGGAAGAAAAATGCATATATGTCATTAGAGTTAGCTAAAATTATGACAGATGCTCCTGTAGAGCTGGATGAATTACCAGACTTGGAATTGAACCAAGAGCGGATTCTTAATGCGTTAAATAAGCTGGAATTTAGGTCTCTGGCGCGAAAGTTTTTTAGAGAGCCGCGTGCTGAGAAAAAACGTGCGAAAAAGGCTCAAAAAGACGCCCAGGGGGCTCTAGGAGAGTTCGGAGAGATTGATCTTGTAGATGACGCGGAAGCAGAAAGAAAGGTCTCTAAAGGTCGGAAAAGGGGCAAAATCGTGGCTTTGGGGCCAGATTTGAGCCAACAGACGTTGGAAGTGGTGCAGGAGTTGCCAGATGGTACGCTCGTTTCTTGGAACGTAAAAGATTTGATGCACAAAAATGAGGAAGTGGCGAACAAAGTATTAGATGGGAGTGCGTTTTGGGATCTTGGACAAGGACGGTTCTTGTTGGAACCATTGGCGCGGAAAGTTGAACAGGGTGAGGAAAAGTCCGAATATGAGGCGCAAAAACGGGAATTTGAGAAGTTACCAGCGTTGTATAATATTTTTGTTCAGTTTGATTTACCCCTGATACCGGTTTTATACAAGATGGAAAATTACGGGATGTTGATTGATCAGACGTATTTTGCGAAGCTGCGGAATGAGTTTGAGCGCGAGGTTAGACATTTGGAACGTGAGGTATGGGACTATGCTGGAGAGAAGTTTAACATTAATTCGCCAGCGCAGTTGGCAAATGTGCTTTTCGTACGATTGGCGTTACCAACAAAAGGAATCAAGAAGACGGCGAGGGGGTATTCGACTGGGGTAAAAGAGTTGGATAAGTTAGAGGGGGAACATGGGATTATTGATGCAGTAAAGCGTTATCGAGAGGCAGCGAAGTTGTTATCGACATATATTGCGCCTTTGCCAGAGTTGGCGGATCGGGAGGGGAGGATTCATACGACTTTTAACCAAAATGTGACGGCGACAGGGCGACTGTCTTCAACGAATCCGAATTTGCAAAATATTCCAGTGCGAACGGAGGTAGGTAAGCGGATTCGAACGGGTTTCGTGGCACCAAAGGGTAAAATATTGGTAAGTGCAGATTATTCGCAGTTTGAGTTGCGATTGGCAGCGGCATTGGCGGGCGATCAGAAGTTAATTGACGATTTTAATCAGGATTTGGATATTCATACAAAGACAGCGGCGGAGGCTTTTGGAGTGTCGATGGACGAAGTGACAAAGGAACAAAGGCGAGCGGCGAAGGTCATTAACTTTGGTATTTTGTATGGGATGAGTATACGAGGGTTGGCTATCGCGGCAGACATGTCTTTTGCGGAAGCGAAGGAATTTATTGAGAAGTATTTTGAAGTGCGAAAACCGATTAAAGTGTATTTGGAGCAGGTTTTAGAGAAAGCGCGTAAGGAAGGCTATGTTGAGACTTTGTTCGGACGACGGCGGCCGACGCCAGATGTTTTGTCGAGTAATTTTGTTGTACGGACGGGTGCAGAGAGGGCGGCGCAGAATATGCCAATTCAGGGAACAGAGGCGGATTTGATGAAAAAAGCGATGATACAGGTCGACAAGATTTTGCCAGATGGAGCAAAGATGGTGATGCAAGTGCATGATTCGTTGATTGTGGAGTGTGACAAAGGGATGGAGGGGGAAGTTGGGGAGTTGTTGAAGCGGGAGATGGAAGGAGTGGCTCCCGAATTGCCAGTGAAGTTGGCGGTAGAGGTGACTTGCGGGAAGAATTGGGGCGAACTGTAGTAAGGAAGTTGGAGGTGTAACTGCGTATTGTTACGGTAGGAGAAAATCGGTGTACAGTAGTTTTACACCTAAGGCGTGAAGCTGATTGGCGTAGTTGAGTTGATTGACGGTGTGGGCGGCAACTTGAATGCTGGCTGATTGCCAGACTTGAACGTTATGCTCGTTAGCCCATGCTCCTGCGAGGGTGATTAGTTTTACGCCTGACTGCTGGGAGAATTCGAGTACGTTTTCCGTAGTCCAATCAGGGTTATTATAGAGGGTATAAATTACAGATTTCCAGGGGTAGATCTGCATGATTTGGTCTAGCATTTCTGGTCTGTAGATTTGAATAATGAAGCGATCGAGTAAGGCAGTGTCAATTTGTTTGGCGGCAGAGAGAAAGTCGGAAAATTGCTGCGTGACATGCTCTTGGTCATAATATTTGGTGTCGGTGACAATATAAATGTCGGGATAGTTCGCCATAATTTGAAGTAGTTGAGTGAGGTCGAGAGGATGATATTTGCCGTACCAGAGCGATGACATGAAATTGTTGTAGGTGAAGGCTTGTGGTGAATCTGAGGCTTTGATGAAGTCGATTGGCTCATAAGTTGTAGTGGATTCGCGCCAGTGGTTGGCGTCATGGGCGGCAACGGTGTGGCCGTCATCGGTAATAGAAAAGTCAACCTCAAAGACGCGGTGACCGAGCTGATAGTTGAGAAGGAAGGCTTCGCGGGAATTAGTGTAGGAATCGCCAAGGATACTGCCGAAAGCATGCGCAACGTAGGGATGATCTTCGGTCCAGCTATAATCAAAGTGATAAGGTGGCTCTGAGCCAGGAATATCGTCGATTATAGCTGGTGCGACGATATTCCGTTGATGGTTATTGAGAATGATAGGACAAAGAATGATGGCAGATAGGCTGAGGATTGAGATAATGATGATGATTGGCTTCCAGATCGTTCTTTTCATAAAGTAATTGTACCATGGAGTAGGGATGATATAATGGAGGTATTATGCCAGAGTTACCAGAGGTAGAAACAGTGCGACGGGGGCTTGTGCCTTTTGTTTTGAATAAAAAAATTGTTCAAATGATTCCAGAGCCTGGGAAATGTTTCCAGGGGGAGGTAGAAAATGTGAACGCGGCAAGGGTTGTGGAGCTGCGGAGAAAGGGAAAAGCTTTGTTAATTGATTTGGATAATGGTTATACTTTGATGATACATCTGCGGATGACTGGTCAGTTGATATGGAGAGGTGAAGAATGGTTTGCGGCGGGACATCCGAGTAAAAATTTTACAGATGAATTGCCAAATAAGCAGACGCGAGTAACTTTTGTGTTTGATGAGGGTAAATTATTTTTCAATGATCAAAGAAAGTTTGGTTTTGTAAAGGTGATTCCTACGAATGAGGTGGAAAAGGATAAGTTTATCGCTGAACTAGCGAAAGAACCTTGGGAGATGGGAGTAGGAGAATTGTACAAAAAATGCCAACGTCACGGTAAATCACCGATTAAAGCGGTGCTTTTGAACCAAAAAATTATTGCGGGTTTGGGTAATATTTATGCGGATGAATCGCTTTTTTATGCAAGTGTGCATCCGGCGAGTTTAGCTGGAAGTTTGACGGAAGAGCAGGTGGCTAAGATTTTGGAGGGGGCATGCAAGGTGATGCAGGCGGCGATTGACTCTGGAGGTTCGACGATGGCAACTTACATTAGACCAGATGGTACAACGGGTGATTATTTGGAGAAGTTTGCACAGGTTTTTCGGCGAGAAGGTAAGGAATGCTTGCGATGTGGGACGATTGTTGAGAAAACACGATGCGCGGGGAGAGGGACGCATTTTTGTCCAAATTGCCAGGTAGCACCGGCTTCAAAAATGCCTGTAGAGGCATCTAGGAGGCGCTAGAAGCTTATGCTAAGAGTTTTTGTGGGTGAGGATAGGTTGGCGGCTGAGATGGCCTTAAAACGTGTGATAGGGGGCAATTATGAAGTTTTTGAAGGTGAAAATTTGGTTGTAAATGACTTGCCAAGTATTTTTCAGGGGACTTCTTTGTTTGAGACGGGGAAACGGCGGATTTTATTAAAGAATTTGAGCGAAAATCCGGCGTTGTGGGAGAAAGTAGCGGATTATGCCGATACGGAGCATGAAGTCGTGGTTTGGGAGTTGAAGTTGGATAAACGGTCGTTGGGGTATAAAAATTTGAAGTCATCAGGGGTAGAAATACAAGAATTTGCATTGAAGGCAAAACCTGAGGCTAAGATGGTGTTTGGAGTCTTAGATACCGCTCTCAGAGATGGGAAGCGGGCTGTAGCGCAGGTAGAACAGATTGAGTTGGAGCAGGACCCGTTTATGTTTTTTGGGCTAATGGTGACACAAGCGTTGAAAAAGTTTGAGCAAAAAGGCGGAGCGAAGGAGAAGCGGCTTCTAAAAGAATTGGCGAAGTTGGATATGGAGATGAAAACAACGGGTTTGGATCCGTGGATGTTGATAAAGGCGTTTTTATTGAGAGTGAAGAGTTGAGGGGCAATATTCTCCGTCGTGTGCAGGGCAGTATTCCTTAATGCGTGCAGTATTAGGGCGAAAAGGTGACGACGGTCATTATGTGTTCATTGCCGACAATAAGCCCAGGATCCTAGGGTCTTCTTTAAGTTTTGACAGTTTATTTATTTTGCTGCTTTGGCAAATTTTGCGAGTGCAGCTTTACGGCGAGAAGCGGTATTTTTCTTTAGAAGGCCTTTCTTGACGGCTTTATCATATTCAGATTGAGCTTTTGCCATAGTTTCGGTAGTTGGGGAAGCCTTAAAAGCTTTGAGTGCAGTTTTGATGTCTTTTTTGATTTGCTGGTTGTGCGCGGTGCGCTTTTCTGCCTGGCGGGCGGCTTTTTTCGCAGATTTGATAATCGGCATTAATATTTCCTCAAGGTTAATTAATATAAAATACTTACTTCTGGTAATTATAACTGATTATAGAAAAATTGTAAAGAGGAGAAATAGAAGTGGTCCGATAATTGGTTGTATGGTATGGCAGCGAGGGGGAACCCGAGCCAACGGTTGCTGTCGTTTGACGGGTACACCTCAGTAGGAAGCACGCCCAAGTAGTAGGTAACAGACGCAGAAGTAGCTACACGTGACCAGTCATAGAGACTGCGGCCGACGACGTCAGCCAAACCGTCATTAAGAGGGACCCACCCACTACGGACAAAAGCTAAGGGTAGGGAGATAATGTTGGAGGGTCATATTCTCCATCAAACACTACCTAGGTAGAGCCAGCGGAGGGGGCGACCATAATAACGAACTGCGCTGTTTGACGGGAGGACAAGAGTAGGACCTGAGTCCAAAATGTAAGCATTGGTCGCTGAGACAGAGGTACGCGACCGAAGCGCCGCCTCGTCGCCGGTGTAGTAGACGTAGCCGCCGTCGACGCCGACGAACCTACTACGGACAAAAGCTAATAAATAAGTTAATAAGTATAATTATAAGTACTTAATTTATCTCTATTATATATTAGTCGAACTAGTACATACTGTATTAGTTCGACTAATACCGATAAGTAAACCCATGACGCTTATCATGAATAATATTGATGCCTCCAACATTATCTCCCTACCCTTAGCTTTTGTCCGTAGTGGGTGGGTAAATCTTGCTGGCGGTTTCACCGATGTAGTTGGCCGGGATGGTTACCGTTGGTCACGCACCATTGTATCTGACATTCATGCCTATGATCTACGCATATATCCTACTTATGTCCTACCATCGAGCTACAACGGACGCCGTGATGCTTTCTCCCTTCGCTGGCTCTATGGAGCTGATGGGGGCAAATAGCTTTGAGATCTCGGTTATTAGACTTACAACAATAAATAAGTAGAGCAATTGCTCTACTTATTTATCTGGTGGGTCGCGAGGGGCTCGAACCCCCGACCTCCTCGGTGTAAACGAGGCGCTCTAGCCAACTGAGCTAGCGACCCAACGCTTAGATTGTAGCATGTTTTAGACGATATAGTAAGACTTGTTTTTGTTGGCGTGATATGACATGCTTGAAGTAGGGAGGGTACGATTTTTAATCAGGGGCGTTGTTCCAAAATGATAGTTCTTTAAGAAGGAGGTAATGAAAACTATGAAGCACGTGAAAGATGCAATTTTGGCCTTGAATCCGGAATTTGTTGGCCGAGTAGTGGACGTGGAACAAACGATATTGTTTTTGCGGGCGTATTTTATGGGAAAGGGGATGAGCGAGAGCTTGCGGGCTTTGGGCTATATGCAACTACATCATGAGGGGCAGACTCGTAGTGATGGCCAGCCGTATATTGTTCATCCTTTAGCGATGGCGAGTCACGCTGTATCTATCAATGATGCCAATATTACGGATGACTTAATTGCCACATTACTGTTACATGATTTAAGAGAAGATGCGCATGTTGCGATTTCTGAGATGCCATTTAATGTACGGATTAAAAATGGTGTGAAGTACATGTCTTTGATTCGGTTTGATGATGAATCGAAGTATGAGTTAAAGAAGCGATATTATAATGAACTCTTGGAGAGCAAGGAGGCGACTATTGGTAAGGGTTTCGATCGTTATAATAATTTAACGACGATGTCGGCTTCGTTTCCAGATGAGAAAGTGCGGAAAAACGTGGTAGAAACAGATTGGTTGCTTTTGCCAACACTGAAGCGGGCGGAGAGCCTGTGGCCAGAGGCTTCAAATTTGTTGCATCTGCTGAGAGTAAGTATTCGTGGGATCAATGATGTTTACGCGTTGGCATACAATGTAAAGTTGAGGGATGAAAATTTTGTGAATGCGAAAGGTGCACAAGATTATTCAATTTTGCTAACGCAGGCAGTGTAATTCATTACACTCTGATAGACCAGTTCAGATATTGAACTGGTCTATTTTTACCATATGTAGTATAATAATGGTTATGGAATTTACTGCTGTTTACATTTGGTCGCAGATTTTTACGGTGATAGAATATACTTTGCTGGGGGCATCATATTTGGCAAAAAATCGCAAAGCGATTGTACTGCTTGATATAGCGTCAATGACTACGGGAATTGTGGCATTTATGTTGTTGGGTGCGGATCTTGGGATGGCAATGTCGGTAGTGATTTTGCTTGCGAACTTTTATTACTTGTGGGATGAGCATGATCAGGGTAAGAACAATAAATTAACGTTGCGAGATTATCTTGTTTTGTTGATTGTGCTAGCGGTAATTGCGGTATTAGCAGTGTTGACTTATGATGGTCCGCTCAGTTTGTTGTCGGTAGCGGCGACGGTGATATATGAGATTTCGATTTTCTGGCAGGGGAATACAAGAGTATATAAACTTTTGGGTGTGCCAGTAGCGTTTTGCTGGATGACCTATAACGGTTTTGTTGGCTCGATTTTTGGAGTGATTTGTGAGGCGGTGATGTTTGTGACTTCGATTGTGGGGTATGTGCGTGAGGTGAGAGTGGGGAAGAAAAAGAAGGCGCGTAAGCGCAAGAAGTAGTAAAATGGCGTTATCTCGGGTGGGGGATTTTTTGTGGTATAATATGAAAATAATAACCTAAAAGGAAAGGATGAAGCTATGGAAGTTTCGAGCAGTGAAGTCGAAAAGATGCGCCACAGCCTGAGCCATGTGTTGGCAGCAGCGGTGCGGGAGCTTTATCCGACAACAACTTTTGGAGTTGGTCCGGCGATTGAGAACGGGTTTTATTACGATATTGATTTTGGGGGCGAGAAGGTGTCGGATGCGGATCTTGAGAAGATTGAGAAGAAGATGCGGGGGCTTGTGAAGCGTGGTTTGCAAATGGTGCGTCGGGAAGTTTCTCGAGAGGAGGCGTTAGAATGGGCAAAAGAGAATAATCAGAAATATAAGGTTGAGTTGATTGAGGAGTTACCAGCAGATGAGCCGATTACGTTCTATGATTTGAAAGACGAACAGAGCGGAGAAGTGCTGTTTAGTGATTTGTGCAAGGGTCCACACGTAGAGGATTTGGGGAAGATTGGGACATTCAGGCTGGATCGGATTGCGGGGGCGTATTGGCGTGGAGATGAGAAGCGTGAGATGTTGACGCGGATTTACGGTTTAGCGTTTGAGACGGAGGATGAACTTAAAGCTTATCTGGAGCGGCAGGAAGAAGCGAAAAAGCGTGATCACCGAAAATTAGGTAAAGAATTGGATTTGTTCTGTTTTTCGGAGTTGGTGGGGTCGGGTTTGCCATTGTTTACACCAAGAGGGACGGTACTGCGGGAAGAATTGAGCGAGTTTTCGTTGGGCTTACGAGGGAAAGCTGGATTTAGGAAGGTCTGGACTCCACATATTACAAAGGTAGATCTATATAAGGCGTCTGGACATTACGCAAAGTTTGGTGATGAATTGTTTATGGTGCATTCGCAGGTGAACGGTGAGGAATTTGCAATGAAACCGATGAATTGTCCGCATCATGCGCAAATTTTTGCATCACAGCCGCGGACCTATCGTGAGATGCCCGTTAGGTATATGGAAGCAACGACGGATTATCGTGATGAAAAAACGGGTGAGTTGGGTGGTTTGTCGCGAGTGCGCGCATTGACACAGGACGATTCGCACGTTTTTTGCCGCAGAGAACAGATTAAAGACGAAATTCAACAATTAGTTAAGATTGTGCGAAAATTGTATACGACGGTCGGAATGGATAAACTGCGTGCGCGTTTGAGCTATCGAGACGAATCGGATAAGTATTTGGGGGATCCAGAACTTTGGAAGATGGCACAAGGACAGATTAAGGAAGCAGCGGTCGACAATGGTCTAGAGTATTTTGAACAAGAGGGTGAGGCGGCATTTTATGGTCCAAAAATTGATTTTATGGCGGAAGATGCTTTGGGGCGTGAACACCAGGTGGCAACGATACAGCTGGACTTTGTACAGCCTGAGCGTTTTGGGCTAGAATTCGTCAACGAGGAAGGTAAAAAAGAACGTCCAGTAATGATTCACCATGCGACTTTGGGCTCGATTGAGCGTTTTATGAGTGTATTTATTGAACATACTGGTGGGTGGTTTCCGCTGTGGTGTGCGCCAGAGCAGGTGAGAGTATTGACGGTGAATGATAAAGTTGAGGATTATGTCAAAGAGGTGGAGAAAGTACTTAGTGATGTGGTCTTGGATGAACCGGTGAAGGGGAATGAATTGAGGTTTGAGGTGGACCGGAGTGATGATAGCCTAGGAAAGAAGATTAAACGTGCAACAGAGATGAAGATTCCAGTAGTGTTGATTGTTGGTGAGAAAGATGCTTCTGAGAGGGTGGTAAGTGTGCGGACGAGAGAGGGGGAAGAGAAAGTAGAGCTAGATGAATTGAGGGGATGGTTGGAGCAGAGGAGTATGAAATGAGTGTTCGCTATTTTCCGGGAATGGATTTTTGGGCATACAAGGGGATGAAGGATCGTGAAGAGGATTCGGAGCGAAATAGGACACCTAAGAAGATTCAAGATTGACGAGTTTTTTGAGGGGAAGATCCGGTGAGTGTTGGACAAACAATAGTCATAGTTGGTCCGACGGCGTCAGGTAAGACTGGAGTGGCTATAAAGCTTGCAAAAGAGATAGAGCAGCGAGCGAGCCAGTCGATCGACGGTACCTTTTGTGGTTACCGAGGTGCGGAGGTGATTTCGGCGGATTCGCGGGCGATTTACAGGGGAATGGACATCGGAACCGCGAAGCCGAGTATCGAGGAGCAGGATGGGGTCGTACACTGGGGGATTGATCTGGTGGATCCGGGGGAGAGGTTTACGGTGGCGGATTGGAAAAGATATGCGGAAGAGAAGATAACGGAGATACGGGCGAGAGGAAATTTACCACTGATAGTAGGCGGAACGGGACTATATGTGGACGCTTTGGTGTATGATTATGGGTTTACGGAAGAGGGAAAACGTAAACAAACTGACCGGGAGTCAGTTTGTGCAAATTATTTAATCATAGGCGTAAAGTGGGAATTGGAGAAATTACGAGTTAGAATCGCGCAAAGAGTGGATAAATTATTTGTTCAGGAATTGTTCGATGAAACAAAAAAGTTGGTTGGGCTGTATAAATGGGATACTCAAGCGATGAAAAGTAATATTTACCAATTTGCTTGGAG
The DNA here is from genome assembly GCA_948514425.1 of uncultured Candidatus Saccharibacteria bacterium. Taxonomy (GTDB): domain Bacteria; phylum Patescibacteriota; class Saccharimonadia; order Saccharimonadales; family Saccharimonadaceae; genus Nanosyncoccus. Next base: position 12,949 of record CAOQYN010000010.1, on the reverse strand, counting down.
ATATTTACAGGGAGATTATAGTTTAGAGCGGGCGAAAGAATTGTGTACATATGATGATTGGCATTTAGCGAAAAGGCAGCTAACATGGTTCAAGCGGAACAAAAATATATTATGGTTGCCGCTTGCGGAAATAGAGTCGTATGTGATAAAATGTATACAGGATGAGCAAAGAAGATAGCGCGCCAATAGAAAAGTTGTTCGGATCGAAGACTCGGGCGAAGTTGTTGGATTTGTTCTTTTCTGATACATCAAAGTCTTATTATGTACGCGAGATTACACGCGTAATTGAAGAACAAATTAATTCAGTGCGGCGAGAGCTGATTAATCTTGAGAGTATTGGGATTGTGAAGAATGAGACTTACGATAATAAGGTGTACTATTCGGCAAATATGAAGAGTCCATATGCGCACGCGTTTCAGGAAATTTTTTCTCCAAGGAAGGCATCGGTGAGTACGGGTGCGAATTCGGTAGAGGTACACAGAATTTTGCGACGTAACAATAATGACTGGGGAGAGGTAATTAAACCTGTCGCGAAGTACCTGAGCGGTTTAATAGTGATTAATCGTTTGCCAGGCCAAGATGGGATTGATATGTTGATTGTGGGGGATGATCGAACAAAGAAACTGACGCGTTGGGCAGAGGTGGTAGAGAAACGACAGGGCAGGCCGATGAATTACGTAATTATGGATCGAGAGGATTATTTGTACAGGAAGAGCGTGCGAGATCGTTTTATAAATGAGTTGCTTGAGATGGAAATTACGGAGTTGTATGATCCAGAAAAGATGATAAAGTCAGAATAAATAAGGAGGTAAGATGTTCGAAATTGAAAGTAAAGATCCAGATGAAGTAGTGATTACTACCAAGACGAAGACGATTAGATTTAATTTGGCACATGAGACGATTGATGCGGATTTGCCGGTAGGAAGGATTGTTGGACCAGGGGAGTTTGAAATTGGTGAGGCGGCGATTCGAGGGATTGCGGTAGGATCGGATAAAACGATTTATGATGTAGTGATTGGAAATGTGCATGTGGGGATTGTTGGCGGGATTGAAGATGCGTTGGCGCTAGATGAGCTGGGAGTGTCGAATGTGCTGTGCACTAGCAGTGTGCGGGCAGTGAGAGAAATTGAACCGAAGATCGTGGTGGCGTTAGGAAATATTGACGGTATGGCGATGGAGCTCAAAGTGGCAGCGCGAGCAGAAAAGAAATTGAAAATTAAGAGTTTGGAAAGTTTGCCTGCGGCTTTGGAAGTAGTAGCGTTGACGTAGGTGATACGAGAGTGATTGTATGGTAAATTTGGCTGGAATACTGATTGCGTTTATTATCATATTGATATCAATGGTATTTCATGAGTTTGCGCATGGCGTGGTCGCCTATTGGTTGGGTGACGACACGGCGAAGGAACAAGGAAGGTTGACGATCAACCCAATGAAGCACTTAGACCCGTTTTTATCGGTTCTGCTACCTTTGATGTTGGCTTTATCTGGAGGGCCGATCTTTGGAGGGGCGAGGCCAGTACCAGTAGATTCTCGTAATTTGAAGCATGGGGTTTGGGGGATGGCGTTGGTAGCGATTGCTGGACCGTTGACAAACTTTTTGTTGGCTTTTGTGGCATTTTTGATTGGTTGGTATACAGGTTCATTTACTGGAGGTGCGGGGATTTGGGGAGAGATTTTGGGTGACGTTGTGGCGATTAATTTGGGTTTTGGAGTGTTTAATCTTTTGCCGATTCCTCCACTAGATGGCTCGCGAGTACTATATGCGATTGCGCCAGATGGGGTGCGTGAGATAATGGCCCGGATGGAGAACTGGGGAATTATTATTGTAATGTTGTTGATAGTATTTTTGCCAGGGTTCGTGAGTGTGATTATGGGTGGAGCGATTAGTGGGATTTTGGAAGCGTTTTATTGGATTGTAGGAATGCGATAGGGTATGCTATAATGGAAGTAGCCTTGGTGGCGGCATGATTTTCCTGAATAATCATGTTTCGGGATTTCGTGGCTTACTTCCGTGGAAGTATCGCATAAGATTTTACCCACCTTGTACATACACAAGGGAAAACATCGCCCCAAGGTTTTAAGAGCATTCTTAACAGCCATTGCTGGATTGAAGGTACTACTTGCTGCACGCAAAGTACGGTTTGGCTAGTAGTTGGTCTTAGTCCTGCATTGACTATTTATAATGCTCTTAAAAGCATATATTAAGAGAAATAAGGCGGGAATTGTACGTACAATGTAATGACAGTGTATGTACAGTGTAATGCAAAAGTAAGACAGTAATGAAGAATGGTGGGAAGTAGCCAATGAAGCAACGAATTCGGGTAGTCGGGATGATCCAGCGAGAGGGGGAGATGTTGATCATGAGAAAGAGTCAGGGGCGGAGCGATTCGGCACCGATGTGGGAGTTGCCGACGGGTAAGATTAAGTTTGGTGAGCAACCAGAAGAAGCAATAGAGCGGACGCTTGAAGAGTATTTGGGGATTGAGTTGACAAAGCGAACTTTATTGCATGATGTGGTGACTTTTATGGCGCCACAGGGTTCAAGTCAGTTGAATAATTTATATATTATCTACGAAGTGCGACTGGATGAAGGAGTAAAAATCAAGCCGCGTGAGCGGTATTCGGCGTACAAATACATTAAGCCCGAAGAGATGGGGAATTATCGCTTGGATGAAGCGAGCGCGATTGTGCTAGGAATGGAGAGTCAGAGCTATACGCGGACGAATTACAAAGAGGTAGCAAATAGTGCAACAGTGTATGTAGATGGTAGTAGTCGAGGTAATCCTGGGCCGTCGGGGATAGGGTATCATATTGTAGGGGAAAATGGACAGATTTTAAGACAGGGCGGGGAGTTTATTGGGTTTGCATGTTCGCGGATTGCGGAATATTATGCTTTGAAAGAGGGGTGTGAACAGGCGATTGAGCTAGGATTGAAGTCGGTACGTTTTGTGAGCGATAATTTGATGATGGTGAATCAGATGAATGGGGTTTATAAGGTAAAAAATCGAGATATTTTGCCGATTTATGATGATATTCAGCGGCTGTTGGAGAATTTTGAGGCGTGTGCGTTTATGCATGTAGCGCGCGAGCAGAATACTGAAGCTGATGCGCAAGCAAATTTGGCGATTGATCGGCAGTTTGCGGAATAGGGAGCTTAGTTGGGGGTTTTACGTTTTTGCAATCTTGAGGAGATTATGTTAATATGGTAGGGAGCCTGAAAGGCGGCCGCTTGTTTAACAAGAGGAAAGTCCGGGCAGCATAGGACATGGTAGTCGTTAACAACGACCGTCCGCGAGGATAGGGAAAGTACCACAGAGACAATGTTACCGAATTTATTTGGCAAAAGTGAAAAGAGTGGGGTAAGAGCCCACAGCCGCTCATGGTGACATGGGCGGGAGGCAAACCCTACCAGCTGCAAGGAGTGCTAGAAAACCTTGGTCCGAGGATGCACGCTCACCGCTAGAACCAGAGAGCAATTTTTGGTCTAGATAGATGGTCGCCAATCTTTTCGAGAGAGGAGGTTACAGAACCCGGCTTATTGATGGCTCACAAAAATACCACTCTTTTGGAGTGGTATTTTTGTATAGGAAATCTAATTATTTTTTGATTAGACCTTTTTTCTTGAGGGTGCGTAAAGTTGATGTAGCGACATTGACGCGAACTTTTTTACCATCGATAATCAAAGTACGTTTTTGGACGTTAGGTTTAAAAATTTTGCGGGTTTTGTGTTGGGAGAAAGAAACATTGTGTCCATACATCTTGCCCTTGCCACTAATTTCACAAACTGCCATTATTTTTTCTCCTTCACGCTTTTAACTACTGCTTCGAAGGCCTTGGGTTGATTGACGGCAAGTTCGGAAAGGATTTTGCGGTCAATAGTAACACCCTGTTGTTTGAGCCCAGCCATGAGCTGAGAATAGGAAATTCCAAGCTCACGAGCAGCATTGTTGATACGAGTGATCCAAATTGCGCGTAGATCACGCTTGCGATTGCGACGATCACGATAACTGTAGCGTAATGATTTAATTACGCCTTGTTTCGCCAAGCGGTAACTACGGGTACGATAGTGTTGCATCCCCTTGGCGGAGTTTAAGATTTTCTTATGTTTGGCCCGAGCGGGCACGCCACGCTTTACTCTCATGTTTAAACTCCTAATGCGTTCTTAACGTTTTTTGCAATTTTGCCTTTCACGAAAGCAGCAGTTTTCATGTTGCGTTTGCGTGCTTTGGATTTTTTGGCAAGGATATGGTTGCCGTAAGCCCGCTCACGAGCAATCTTACCAGATCCGGTAATTTTTACACGTTTGGCGGTGCCTTTATGCGTTTTGAGTTTTGGCATATAGGTTTTCCTTTAGTTAGTGATTCTGGCAGTCTAGGTATTATAGTGCTAATGCTTTGATGCGAGAATCGGTTAATATTGAGAAGTGCGACTGGGGAACCATGGAAGTAGGAAATTACTTCTTTCGTATTCACTCCAGTATTTAGGATTAGCGTTATTTTTTACGTACGCTAATTGACAAATTGCGTCCAGCAAATTGAGGTTTGCCCTCAACGACGATTTCAGTTTCCTCGGAGATGCGTTCGGTAATTTTGTCAACCATAGCTTGACCGAGCTCTTTGTGAGCCATTTCACGGCCACGGAAAATTACCATGATTTTGACACGATCGCCGTCTTCGAGAAAGCTTTTGATTTTGCGGACTTTAATGTTCAAATCGTTGTCACTGATTTTAAGACCAACTTTCATCGTTTTAAGTTCGGATTGTTTTTCACGAGCCTTTTTGCGATTTTTGGCTTCTTCTTTCATCTTTTGGTATTGATATTTGCCCCAATCGATGACTTTGACAACGGGCGGGTCGGCGTTAGCCGCAATTTCGACTAAGTCAACTCCTTGTTCGCGGGCGATAGCTTGGGCATCTTTGCTCGACATGACTCCGAGCTGCTCTCCATTAGTACCAATGACGCGGACAGAAGGGTAACGGATCTCTCCGTTGAGTTTTGTGCGTGATGTTCTACTAATGGTCTGATTCCTTTCGCTTAACTTTGAACTGATATTATTTTAGCAAATTTTACAGATAATTACAAGTGTGAAATTGTTAAGGTAAGTGACGAATGGAATTATAGGCAGGGTTCTCGAAAGGTGAGAGCTTCAGCAATATGCTCGGTGTTGATGGTGTTAGAGTTATTGAGGTCGGCAATGGTTTGAGCGACTTTGATGGTTTTGAAATGGCCGCGGGCGGAGAGTTTAAGTTTGTCGGTAGCGGTTTGAAGGAGTTTTTGGGCGGATGGGGTGAGGTGGAGGTATTGTTGGATTTCAGGTGGAGATAGAGCGCTGTTGTACTTGCTGAGTGGGGCGTAACGTTGAAATTGGAGGTGACGGGCGGCGAAGATTTTGGTTTGGCAGTTAAGATGTTCTTTACCTGTTTTGTTATTTTTTACAACATTTAGCATTAAGTCTTGACTAGTGAGTTTTTGAACATGGACGATCAGATCAATACGATCCAAGATGGGGCCGGAGAGTCGTTTTTGGTAACGCAGGATTTGATGCGGTTGGCAGTTACAGGGGTGATCAGGGTCATTGAGATAGCCACATGGACAGGGATTCATAGTACCGATGAACATAAAATCGGCAGGATAAGTCGCATGTTGGCTGGTGCGGCTGATAGTGATAGTCTTGTCTTCAAGGGGTTGACGAAGAGCTTCAAGCACAGGGCGAGGAAATTCGGGCAGTTCATCAAGAAACAGGATGCCGCGGTGGGCGAGGGAGATTTCTCCAGGCAGAATGTGGGGTCCACCGCCGATGATAGCAGCAGCGCTAGCGGTATGATGAGGCGATCGAAAGGGGCGGCAAGTCGATATAGACGAGGTAGCCACTAGATTATGAAGTTTAGCAATTTCAATCTGTTCATTAGGGGATGGCGGGGGTAGGAGATTACGAGCGACCTTAGCGAGCATGGTTTTACCAGATCCAGGTGGCCCAGAGAGCAAGAGGTTGTGGTTACCAGCAATTGCGATCGTGAGCGCACGTTTGGCGAAATTTTGACCTTGGATATGGTCTAAGAGGTATTCGACGTTTGTTTCATCTGTTTCTTTATTTTTTACAACATCAGGATCATGAGTAGGGCAGTTTGATAATTCAATTATATTGTTATCTGTTTGTGTAATTTTGACAACAGGACGAGAGGGTTGGGGGTCGGTCGCGTTGGGGATGGAAGATTTTGTTTTGACCCTAGAATAAGTATTTTTCACAACATGAGGTCTAACAGGGGTGGATGGGTTTTGAGTACTAAAATTAGTGTTCGGTTGATGATTTTTGTATACAGGTAAAGGTTTTGCGCCTTTGAGATGGAGAAAGAGAGATTTGAGGTTGTCAAAGCCAATGACTGTGGCTTGAGGAACGAGGGTGGCTTGGGAAAGGTTTGCGTTTGGTACATAAATTTCCTGAAATCCAGCAGCAACGGCCGTCTCAATAATGTTTATTATGCCGCGATTGGCCTTTGTTTGGCCATTTAAGGATAGTTCGCCCACAAAGATGCGTCCGACTAAGTCTGAAGGTAAAAGTTGCTGAGAAAGCACGAGAATGGCCAATGCGATAGGAACGTCTAAATGTGTGCTATCCTTGGCAAGTTCGGCAGGGGCGAGGTTGATTGTGACTCGTTTATCAGGGAAGCGAAACCCAGAGTTGACGATTGCGGCGCGTACGCGTTCGCGGGCTTCAGAAATGGTTTTGTTTGCCATGCCGACGATGTTGAAGCTAGGTAGGCTTCGGCTAATATCACCCTCGACTTCTACGAGGTGGCCATTGTAGCCTTGGGGAATGGCAGAATATACTTTTGCGATCATGGGGTTTAGGTTAGAATACATATGAAAATTTTACAACCCCAAATTACTTTACCTGTTTTGTTATTTTTTACAACAAGTGTATAAAAGATTTAATGATAAGCATGATGTATCTGTTAAGTTATTTTTCACAACGTTGCTTAATAAACTTCTTGCGCTTCTCTAGGAGGTGTAGTATGATGGAAGTAGTTGGGGCTGACAAAGCTTAGACGAATAATTAACAGATATCAGGCACGTCGAGTGATACCGTAAGTATTATTAATAAGTGCAAAGAACACTAACAAGCATGTGCTTTATGCACCTGCGTTTGCTTAAAGATATAATATTTTAAGCTGGTCTGAGGCCGAGTCTCCGTAGGTCGAGGATTATTAGATTACGGTGATAAGATGAGAGGGCGATCGTCTCGATTCTGACAATTTAGATCAGGGTACTCATAGTTTCGTCTATTGCAGCTATGGGATTATACCGACGAAACAGTAGACTAAGCGTGTAGAATGGTATTATGGAGGTTTTTCGGACCCGGAGGCAGTATCCGGCAGCTCCACCAGCTAAGAAGAGAAGAACGACTTGCAGAAGGCAGGGCGTTTTTTTGTTGGAATTTTGGAAGCTGGAGATGGATTGGTGTTAAAACTAACGCTAGGCGGAGGGCAAAATATCCTGTGGAAAACTCCGTGAAAAATCATAAAAAAATTATACAAAAAGTTGTTGACTTAAGCGTTTTGTCGGCATATAATAGGGATAGTTCCTGAACAAAAATGTTATACAAGGAACCAAACACAAAAATATAGCCAAAATAACTCCACACTCTACGAAAGACCGGTTTTCCTCGCAGTTACCGGTCTTTCTTCTTTTGGGATAAATACGTAATTTGAATATCAACCCCTAGGGGTTGTTTTTGACTGAGACATACTGAGTAAACCTAGATATGTAGTGAAGGTAATAGGGGATTGCAATAGTGGCATGTTGTTGGATTTACAACATGCTAAGTGTTGTGTTTTAACAGATGTAAAATGGTGTATGTTGTAATAAAAACAACATTATTTTATGCAAAATGTCTTGAAATTTTAGCATAAGCGTGCTATGATGGAGACAGTTCAGAAAGAACACAAAAACGAAAAAGCAAATTAGTAAATTAACAAAATAAGCGTAAGCGATTAGATGACCTCAGCAGATATTTTCCGCAAGTGAAAAGGTAATTTCTAGCCATAAATTACACTCTTAGGAATTACCTAGAGCTTGCGGAATTGCTGAAGACAATTTCCTCGAGACTTTGATTTCGGGGTCAGCAAGCGACCTTGAGGAGTGAATAGGCTAACCCCTATTAACTTCACTAGGGCGATCGTTCGCCGTCCTCCCGTGTAAAAGCGGTAATGTAGGTAAAGGGCGGGGTCGTCCGAAAGGAACACTCTACACCCTTCCAGAACCTGCCGGGACTAGCTGATACGATCGCCCCGATGGAACCGAAAGACTGCCGCTTTGGTAGCCTTGAGGCTCCTAGGGGTGCCCTAGCTGAACCAAGAATTGTAAAGAGGCAATAATCGCCAAGCGCATTGGAATCATTAACTGTTCGTACATTGGCATAAAATAAAACAGGGAATGAGACCAATTAGGACATATGCCCCACGAAATGTGGAGCGGTCAACAATAGAGAATGGGGCAGAGTTGTGGCCCAAAGTAACGATGTTTTATTGCCAGATAACTCACCCATTCTCACCCGGAATAGGCGCGTTTCGCTCCGTGATGGAGCTAAGGGTTTCTCGCAGGGCTAGTGCGTCTATTCGAGAGTTCTTTTTGAGGTAGCTGCAAGCTACCTCTAGTAGCTAGGACGGAAAGCCTAGAAAATTTGGGAGAAGTAATACACTATTCTGATGTTGTAGAAAAAACTGAAACAGAGGTATATTGACAGTTGCGATGAGGCGTATGGTATTTTGTGGGGAAGGAGTGGTTACTTCAACCATGAGGGTTTTGTGGTATAATGAGCTTATGCCGAAGCATGTAGTGCCAGTTATGAGCTTGTTAGCTGCCGTGATTTTGCTGGTGATGTTGAATTTTACAACACCAGTTGGGGTTGGTCCGTTCGGTGTTTTAGTGTTTTTTACAACGTTTTACGTTTTGATGTTTGGAATCGCGCTGGCTGTGGTGCGGTTTTTTGCACGTTTGACACGGTCTCAGCTTGGAAGAAAAGAGTATGCCTATGGGGCGGTGATTGCTTTTGGGCCGATTATGTTGATGCTGGCGCAATCAATGGGATCAATGAGTTTATTGACGGTAGGGTTGACAGTAGTATTCGTATTGCTGGGATGTTTTTTGATAAGTAAGAAGTAAGTTTTGCGTTTTAGGGGACAATTTGATAGAAAAACATTAGCTTTGAACACTAATTTTATGATAAAATAAGCATATGGATAATATCGAGCAGGGTCGAGAGTGGAGACAGGCACGTGATTTGACGGCAGAAATTGATCGAGCGACTGATTTTGTAGTGGCGCAGGAGAGAGCGGGTGCGGAACGAGGACAGCTTGAAAATACTGAAAAGCCAGAAGGTCGGATAACAGGGCGTGAGCAGGCGCAGAGGATGGGTTGGCAGGCGATGGAAGGGGATCAGCGTGAGCGAAGTATTGGAGATTTAAAGGGGGAAAGATTGACTCCAGCGGGGGAAGTGGGGCGAGATGAGCGAGAATTGACTCAGGCAGAGGAATTCGTGGGGACGGAGAGTCGGTTGCAGATTGCAGAGCGAATAGGTGAAGATGAGGAAGATGCGCGAAATGAGGCGGGGGAGGGTCTTGGGTTTGAAAATCGTATTGTCGCAAAAAATCAGGAGGGAGTGGCGCGGACGGTGACGCTAGGGGTAGATAAAGTAGTAGCTCAGAAGAGCTTTCGGCCGAGCGATTTGGAGAAATTGTATCGAGAGGGTGTGAATTCTATCTTGAAGGTGTTTAACCGGAAAATCGGAGATCGAAATTGATGGGTGGGGTAGAGAATTGTATTGATGCTGGTGGGTGCGTGGATCCGGTGCTGGAAACATCTGGAGGAATGGGGTGGTTCTGGGTGTTGGTGATTGTCGGAGTGGTGATTTTTGTAGGGGGGATGATTTGGGGAATACATCTAAATAAAGAGCGAAGAGCTAAAAATTATGAGCGTGGGCTGAAGATGGTGCCGATGTTGATTCATTTGCCGCCGTCTACTGATGATATTCAAGGGGGTGGACGTGATGAGCGTGACGTAACGAACGAGGCGCTTTCTCAGGCGCAAGTGATGTATTCGATTATTGCCTCTACTTTGACAAAAGGATTTAAGAGCAAAGTTTTTGGACAGCGACATATCGCTTTTGAAGTTGTGGCGACAAATGGTTTGATCAGATATTATGCGATGGTGCCGGCAGTGATTACAGAGACAGTAAAACAAGCTGTAGTTTCGGCGTATCCGTCAGCGCGCTTGGAGGAGATTGAGCAGGATAGTATTTTTGCGCAGGATATTACAACGGAGCAGATTGCAGGTGGAGAAATGCGGTTGAAGAAGGATTTTGTTTATCCAATTAATACATATGAAGATACACAGCGAGATGCGAGCCTGGCGATTTTGAATGCAATGTCGGTGACGAGAAATGGGGAAGGGTTGGCGATGCAACTATTGTTTCGACCGACGGATGGTGGTTGGACAAAAAAGTCGACGGACTGGGTACAAAATATAAAAGACGGGAAGAAAAAAGCGTCAACGGGCAAGAAAATTGCGACTGGCGCGCTAACTGTGATTAAAGATTTTGTACAAGCGTTTGTGCATCCACCAGAACATGACGACGAGAAAAAAGAGGCGTTGACGAATTTGCAACAGGAAGAAATTGGTGCGATTGAAAAAAAGACGAAATATCCAGGGTTTGAGACGCTAGTGCGGGTAGTGGCGAGTTCGAATACAAAGGAGCGGTCAGAAGCAATGCTGTCGGGTTTGGTGGCAGCGTTTTCGCAGTTTGATTCGCAGAGTTATAATGGTTTTCAATATGATATGCTGAAAGACCCGCGGAGATTGGTGGTGGATTATATTTTTCGGTTGTTTCCACAAGGAACGAAGGAAAATATATTAAATAGCGTGGAGCTGGCGTCGATTTTTCATTTGCCAGCACAAAATGCGATTCCGACATCGCAGGTAGAGCGACAAGCGACGAAACAGGTCGATGGTCCAGCGAAGTTGGCGAATGAGGGAGTATTGTTGGGGGTGAATGAGTTTCGAGGAGTACAAAAAGAAATACGTTTGAGTGAGAACGATCGAAGAAGACATACCTATGTAATTGGTAGTACTGGTATGGGTAAGTCGGTATTGTTGACGAATGTGGCGTATCAAGACATGTTGGACGGTCGAGGATTTGCATTTATTGACCCACATGGGGATGCAGCAGAGCTGCTACTTTCGAAGGTACCTGAGGAACGGATTGATGACGTAATTTATTTTGAGCCAGCGGATATTGAACATCCAATCGGGATGAATATGTTTGAGTATCAGACGGATGATCAGAAGGACTTCATTGTGCAAGAGGGGATTTCGATGCTGACGAGCTTGTTTGACCCGAACAATCAGGGGTATTTTGGGCCACGCGGGCAACATATGTTTCGGAATGCAGCGCTGCTGCTGATGGCAGATCCGAATGGAGCGACATTTATTGATATTCCGCAGTGTTTTACGGATCCGGAGTTTGTGAAGAGTAAGCTGAAATACGTGAAAGATAAGGCAGTGTATGATTATTGGACGAAAGAGTTCCCAGAGAGTCAAAAGTCGAATGATTCTGGGGAGGTGATTACGTGGTTTTCGTCGAAGTGGGGACCGTTCCTAAGTAATACGATTATGCGCAATATCTTAGGGCAGGCGAAGAGTGGGTTTAACATTCGGCAGATTATGGATGAGAAAAAGATTTTCTTGGTGAATTTGTCTAAAGGTAAATTGGGGGATATCAACTCGAATTTGCTGGGTATGATACTGGTAATGAAGTTCCAGCAAGCGGCAATGAGTCGAGCGGATATTCCGGAGGACGAGCGGAAGGATTTCTGTTTGTTTGTAGATGAGTTCCAGAATTTTGCGACGGAGAGCTTTGAGAGTATTCTTAGTGAGGCGAGGAAATATCGGTTGAATCTTTTCTTGGCAAACCAGTTCATGACGCAGCTAACTGATAAAATCCGGGAGGGGATTTTGGGGAACGTTGGAACACTCATGTCGGGTAGGTTGGGGGTAACGGATGCAGAATTGATGGAGAAGGCATTTACGCCGGTGTTTAATGCAGAGGATTTGCATAAGCAAGGGAATTTTCAGGCGATTGCGACTGTGATGATGTTTAATTTGCCGACTGCGCCGTTTACAATGAAACTATTGCCACCGATGGGTGAATCAAATCCGCAGCTTATGGAGAGTATGAAGGCGTACACGGCGGCGCGGTATGGGCGGTCGCGTGCGGAAGTTGAGCAGGAAATCCAGGAGCGTTGGAAGAAGAAAGCAACGGAGACGGAAGTGGCGTCAGGGACAGATGGTGGGTTTTTGGAGAGCTGGAAGAAGAAAAAGGCTGAAATTAAAGGTGAAGAGGGGGTGGTGACAGAAGTTGAGGAAGTAGAGGCGGATGAAATTTTGGAACCAAAGGTATCAGAAGCTGCAGAAAAGAAAGAAGACGAAACAGTGTTTCGGGTGAGGTGATGTAAGACATTGTATGTATTTTGTATGTACAATGTAATGCTAATGTAATATACCCTTAGCTTTTGTCCGTAGTGGGTGGATTGATCTTCTTGGCGGTAAGGCCGACGCCGTAGGCTCTACCGTCATTAAGACCGACGAACCCACTACGGACAAAAGCTAAGGGTAGGGAGATGATGTTGGAGCCAGCGGAGGGGGTAGCCGCCATAACGGCCACTGTAATTTGAGGGGTTGATGATGGAGGTGGATCTTAAGGTGTAAGCATTAGTAGTTGAAAATGAGGTCTGTGACCAGTCGCAGCTGGTTGAACCGATATAGTTAGCTGCAGCAGTGTTAATGTTGATGTCTCCACTACGGACAAAAGCTAAGGGTAGGGAGATGATGTTGGAGTGGAATTGAGCCAGCGGAGGGGGAAAGCGACCCAACGAGAGTTGCTGCCTGACGGGTG
>CAOQYN010000009.1 GCA_948514425.1 uncultured Candidatus Saccharibacteria bacterium | reverse complement strand
GTTCCCTTGGGTGGACTTTTGTGTTATACTAATGGTAGTGGTCTCGTCGTCTAGTGGTCCAGGACGCCTGGTTCTCATCCAGGAAATCGCGGGTTCGACTCCCGCCGGGACTACCAACAAGGTATCTTTGGTTTTTGCCAAAGTTTTTTTGTTGGTGTGTGGGGTTTGAGCCAGCGGAGGGGATAACCGCTCCAGCGATTGCTACTGTATGATGGGTAAATTTCGTTTGGGTCTGATGCTAAGTAGTAAGCAAAGGAGGCGGAGCTGGCCGTGCGTGACCAGTCATAGAGAAAATTTCCGAGGGCGTAAGTTTTACCGTCGTTGGTAGATACATACCCACTACGGACAAAAGCTAAGGGTAGGGAGATGATGTTGGAAGGAAGTAGAGTGGTAGTATATAGCATCAATGTCTAGGCTTGTTGTAAGTATATATGGATAGAAAGAGTATATGGTAGGGAGTGAGAAAGACCAGTGGTGAGATTTTTCTTATCTAAAGATGCGAAAAATCTCAGCCAAGACGTCTAAAGCGCCAAGGTCTTTCTCATCTCCCTACCATATACTCTATCCATTCCTACACTACAACAAACCCTAGACATTGATCCATATCCCTTTCAACATGCAGAGGCAGCGGAGGGGGAAAGCATGCCAACGGTTACCGCTGCTTGACGGATCGACGGCCGTAGGGGCGACGTACAGAGCATAGGCACCAGTAATAGAACTGGAGACACGTGACCAGCCATAGAGACTGCGGCCGACACCGCTAGCAGCACCACCACCGATATCTACCCACCCACTACGGACAAAAGATGTTTCTGATAATTATTCGTGATTGCTTGGATAAAAGCTGTTTGTCCTAGTCGAAACCGTAGTTTGGGCTAGTTGTCTAATCTCATTACCTTTAGTACTTTTGAGCACAGCTTTACGATCTTTACTGTTGAGGGCATATGTTAGCTGGAGCATGATCTCGATAGGCTATTTTAGACCCCATGGATGATAGTGATCCACATTCCTATCCTATCATGGTGACAGCAGCGGAGGGGGCGACCACTCCAACGGTAGTTGTAACTGGACGAGTAAACATCCGTAGTGGGCATGTTGATCTGCGTGGCAGCGGAGTGTATGGCTTGAGTCAAAGTGGTTTTTTCTGGTCACATAGTAGCCTTTCTTCGTCCATAGCGTATCGTCCGCACTTTGCATCAAATACTGTTGTACTAGACGATAATTACTATCGTTATATTGGCTACCCCCTCCGCTGCCTCTACCTAGGTAGTGTTTGATGGAGGGGATATCCAACATCATCTCCCTACCCTTAGCTTTTGTCCGTAGTGGGTATGTCCATTTGTCAGAAAGCTACATGGACTACGTCGGCGACCACGGTTTCGGTCGATCGCGTACAGCATCGTCGATTACAGACGCCTACCGCTTGAACTTCTACCCTTCGGAGCTAAATATGGGTCCTGCAGACCGCTACTGGGGTTTCTCCCTCCGCTGCCGTTAGTTCACGATTTTTAGCTCCGAGCGCCGCCGTCGACCTGAAGAACTTCGCCAGTAACATAGGTTGCTAGATCGCTAGCGAGGAAGAGAAAAGCGTTTGCGATGTCTTTGGGCTCGCCGATACGACCAAGCGGGATAGTCTTGATAAGTGGGGCAATCATGGCTTCGGGAAGTTTGGCGACCATGTCAGTATTAGTGATGCCAGGCGCGACAGCATTAACACGGATGCCAGAGGGAGCAAGCTCGCGGGCGAGAGATTTGGTCATGCCATTGACGGCAAACTTGCTTGTAGGATAACCTACACCAGCGGGTTGACCATAGATGCTAACCATGGATGATGTGTTGAGGATGACGCCATTCCCTTGCTGTTTCATTGTTGGGACGATGGCTTTTGTGACGTAAAACATCGCACGAACATTGAGATCAATGATTTGATCAAATTCTTCTGGCGTGGTATCTTCGATGGGTTTGCTAGCAGAGATGCCGGCGTTATTGACGAGAATATCGATACGTCCATGTTCAGCGACAATTTGGGAGATAGCTTCTTGTATGCTCTGGTAGTCATCGAGGTTAGGCCAGAAACCAGTAGCTTCGAGCTGTTCGGATTTGAGAGTTCCGATGGCTTTTGTAACGGTTTCCTCGCGTGAACCAAAAATGATAACTTTCGCGCCGTTTTGGGCGAAAGTGCGAGCGGTTTCGAGGCCAATACCACGAGTACCGCCAGTAATGATTACAACTTTGTCTTTTAGCATTTTAGCCTCCTTTGCTGTTATAATTATATCATAGAAAGTGAGGTCAAATGAATGAGATTAAATGTCCGAAGTGTGGTCAAGTTTTCAAGGTAGATGAAACGGGGTTTGCGGAAATCGTAAAACAGGTTCATGACCACGAATTTGAACGCGAGTTAGAAGAGCGTTTGAAAAATGTAACTGAGCTGGCGACAGTGAAGGCTGAAAATAATTTGAAAGATGACTTAGCAAGAAAAGAAGCCGAGATTGCCGATTTGAAGACGCGAGCGATGGCGACTGTGAGTAAAAAAGAGGCAGAAATTACTGAGTTGAAGGCGCAGATTGAGACGGCAGTGAAAATGACCGAGACGGAAAAGAGACTGGCAGTGAGTGAGGCGGTAGCAAAGGTGGAAAAAGAGCGTGATCAGCTGGCAAGTGATTTACGAGCGAAGGAAGCAGAGCAAAAGTTGCTTGAAACTTCATTGAAAGAAAAATTCGCAATGGAGTTGAAGAGTAAAGATGAAATGATTGCCTATTATAAAGATATGAAAGCGCGGATGTCGACGAAGATGGTAGGCGAGACTTTGGAGCAGCATTGTGAGATTGAGTTTGAACGGCTGAGGGCGACAGGATTTCAGAATGCGGAGTTTGGCAAGGATAATGATGCAAGGACGGGGAGCAAGGGTGATTATATTTATCGCGAGTGTGACGAAAATGGCAATGAATTGATTTCGATTATGTTCGAAATGAAAAACGAAAATGATGAAACTGCGACGAAACATAAGAACGAAGATTTTTTGAAAGAACTTGATAAAGATCGAAAAGAGAAAAGATGTGAATATGCGGTTTTGGTGTCGATGTTGGAGGCAGAGAGTGAACTGTACAATTCGGGGATTGTCGACAAGTCTCATCGTTATCCGAAAATGTATGTGATTCGGCCGCAATTTTTTATCCCGATGATTACAATTTTACGTAATGCGGCACAAAACGCGATGGAATATAAGTCAGAGTTGGCCTTAGTACGAGCGCAGAATGTTGATGTGGCGGGATTTGAAGAAAAGATTGAAGCGTTTAAGGATGGATTTGCACGAAATTATAACCTTGCGAGCCAAAAGTTTAAGAAAGCAATTGATGAAATTGATAAAACGATTGATCATCTACAAAAGACGAAGGATAATCTCTTGTCTTCAGAAAATAATTTACGTTTAGCAAATAATAAGGCTGAAGATTTGACGATCAAAAGATTGACGAGGGGTAATCCAACGATGCAGAAAAAGTTTGCAGAGTTGAAAGAGGCAGAGACGAAAGACTAGAACCCAAATTTGACGTGTTTTTGGCCAGTAGAGGCGTCGTAGTAGAGATTGAAGCGTTGACTTGTGAGTTCAAGGGCGAGTGACCAGATGGTGTCATTATTATAAATGTAGTGAGAGGCGCGCAAAATTCGCCAAAGATCGGTGAATTGGAAATTAGGTAGTTGTCTTTGGACGAGGAGTTTAGCCTCGGCGGCGCGGACAAAACTGGTGGTAGCGGCGGAGTGCTGAAGAACGCGATCGAGCGGTTGGAGTTTGGGTGCGAGACAGTGATTGGTCTGAATTAAAACGCCATTAGCGTCTGGACGGATGATGACATAGTCGCGTGAAGTGTGTTCGACGACCGCAAGATCGCCTTTGGCATCTGCGATGAGAAAGTTTTTGGGGATTGCGCAAGGTATGCGAGCAAAAACATTAAGAGCCTGGCGCGTAGTGGAGCAGTGTTCAGCGATATAACGGAGGAAATGCGTGGGAGCTAGACCGTAGTTCCATTTGTCGATGTGAGAGTAGGTTAGACCGATATATAGTCCGTATTCATTAATAGTGTCTTCGGCATAAATTTTGCGATTGCGGCGACCAGTGTGGCGTCCCCAGACGGATTCATCCGAAAAAGCAAAGTAGCGATTTGCTCCAGTGATATTAAAATCATAGTGTTCGAAAAAGTTGCGAGCTTCGGGCAACCAATCATAGTTACGACCGACGAAAACTTTGCCATTTTCACGGACGGCGAAGATAGTGCAGCCGTGTTGATGCGGATTGATACGACGACGCTGCGCATCGACGAAGCTAGCAAGGTCTTCGTAGAGTAAGAAATCTGGATTTTGCTGCAAAGCGTGAGCGGCGGCAATTCGTTCAGTGATAAGTTCGGGATAATATTTTTGATAAAGATTGAGCTGCTTGCGTAAGGTTTTGGCATTGGTGTAATCGTAGAAGTTGTGATGATTGGCTTTGAGACGCACGGCATAATACTCACCAAATTGTTTGCGGTCACCTGAGAATTGAATCATATACTCATTATAGCATAAGCAGAACGCGGACTTTCCCATCTTGACTATATATATATATATATATACTAGACTTAAACTAGTTATGCTAGCGCGATATGTAGCCAGTCTAGCTAGCATAACCCACATTAAACTAATAATCGGCGCCATGTAGAGGTCTGTATGGTTCCGGAAAAAGGAAGGAAGTCAGCAATGGCAAAGAAGTCAACAACTAAAAATGCTCGTATGGGAGCTCGGGCTAATGCACGGCGAACTGGAATGTTCGAGATGCGGAATGATCGCGAAAGGAAGATGTTTGCTATGATTGCTATGCTGGCAGTCGCCTTGCTCGGATCGGTCGGGGTGGCGGTAGCGGCTTTCTCGCAAGATCTGAACATCAACGGTACGGCAAATATTAAGGCTACGAACTGGAATATCCATTTTGAGAACTTGCAGGCGGTGGCGCTTGTTGGGAAGGCGAGTGAGGTGACTGCTCCAACCATTGATACCAATACGACAAAGATCGGTGACTATGCGGTGGAGCTTAAAGCTCCAGGTGACGCGACGTCCTATACTTTTGACGTCAAGAATGATGGTGATCTGGATGCAGAAATTACAGCTATCACTATTAAGACGGGTGCAGGGCTGACTTGTACTTCGACGGGTGCAAATGCTACTGCGAACAGTGCTGTCTGTGGTAAACTGAACTACACTTTGAAGAATGCTGACAACTCGGATGTCGCGGTTGGTGATGAGCTGAGCGTGGGCGCGAGTAAGACTCTGACTCTCAAGCTAGAGTTTGACGGCTCGGCGACCGACGCCGATTTGCCAGACCAAGATGTGGAGGTGAGTGGTCTGGATGTGACAATTACTTACGGACAAAAGAATAACTAAGTTTAACTATATTGGATATTAGGTAGTAGCTGTTCATGAAGCTTTCCACGCGCAAGATCATTAGCATTGAAGTCGGATTAGTAGTGACGACGGTGCTAACGATTTTGCTGGTCTCTAATGCCGTAGTGCGATCGTATTTGCAAGCTGGATTACTGGTAGGAGCGATTGCTATGAGCATGATCTTGCTGGGCTGGGCGAAGGCGCGAGGGCGTGATGCGAAGTTTGTGGGTATTGCCGTGATACTGGCTGCGGTGACCTTCCAAGTATTAACTTTTCTATTGCTCGGCCTAAAACTAGGGTTTGTGACGAATGTCTATGCTTGGAATTTTGCTAGTATTTTCCGGGTGTTTCTGCCAGTAGCACTTGTGATAATGGGTGAAGAAATCTTGCGTGGCCAGCTAGTGGAAAAAGGTAAGGCCAGCAAACTGGCGGTAGTGATGACGGGGGTGACGCTCTGGGTCGTAGAAATCGCCATCACGTTGCCGCTTTATGACCTTGGTAGTGCCAAAGACGTGTTTTCTCTAGTTGTATTAGTGACTGGTCCGGCAGCATTGACGAACATTTTGCTAACTTACATTGCGTTTTGCTATGACTATAGGATTAATATCGTCTATCGATTAGTAATGAGCTTGCCAGTTTATCTACTACCAATTTTGCCGGATGCGGGAGATTATCTGCCGACGATTTTCCAGATCGGCTTTATCTTCTTAGTTGCACTAGGTCTGGCGGGTATAAGGTGGCGGAGTAGAATCAATGCTGCGGCTGGAGCAAAGAACCAACGTCCAGAAACTGACAGGATACGTCAAACTAAGAAAGTTGCTCGATGGGTGGGGATTGGCGTGGCGGTCGTTGTCGTTGTGGGGTATGTAGCATTGATGTCGGGGTTGTTCCACTACTACCTACTAGCGATTGGTAGTGGCAGTATGGAGCCGAACATCGCGAGGGGAGATCTTGTCTTAGTGGAACGGTACCGAGAGCGTGATGAGTTAGAAGTCGGCGATATCTTGGTTTATAAGCACTCTAATGTTGTGATGGTACATAGAATTAGTGAGATGCAAGAACAGCAGAATGGTGACTATGCCTATACAACTAAAGGCGATGCCAATAAGAGTGAGGATGAGTGGACGGTTGGAAAAAATGAGATTATCGGTGTCGTGAAAGGTAAAATTATCGCGTTAGGATTCCCAACTTTATGGTTGAACGAATTATTTAATAAATAAAGGAGATTGGACATGCAGTCAGATATCGATTACATCAAAACTGATAAAATCTACAAAGTTAAAAAGCAGCCTTGGCGACCGCATAAGGTGCGGATGTGGTTGTTGTTCCCTTTGATGCTGCTACTAGCGCTGGGTGGATACGTGCTGTTTAACAGTGTGGGCGTAGAAGATAAGGGTTTGACTGATTATAAGGTGACAGGTGATATTGATTACAAGGTTTACCTAAAAGACAACAATTATTATGCTGAGAAATACCTTGATCCGGGCATGCAGTACATCGCTAATTTGATTAGTGTGGTACGAGCAGATTTTAGCTATGAACTCGTGGCTAGCGAAAGTATCGACGCGAACTATCAGTATGAGATCGTTGCGGAAGCTAAAGCAACTGACCGTAGCGATAAGAATAAGGTGCTGTATGGGCGTACTGACACGCTAAAGGCGGGAAAAATTGTACCAATTGAGGATGGAAAGCTGAGGATAGACGATAAGGTGGACGTTGACTATCGTAAATACAGCGATTATCTGAAGACGTTCAGGAGTGATTTTGGTATCGCGGCAAATTGTTTCCTGGATCTCAAGATGGTGGTGAAGGTGGATGGCGCAATCAAAACTGAAGATACTCTAGCGATGAACATACCACTTTCTGACCAGACGGTAGATATTGCAATCGACACTAAGGCGATTAACCGTGAAGCTACGATCGGTGAGGCTACTAAGGAAGTGTATGTCAAAAATCTGCCAATGTTAATTGCGGGCAGCATTATCGTTGTGGTTAGCTTGATTCTGATTGCTGCCATTATTTATTACCATAAAACACGGTTTGATGATAACCTTTATGAAAAAGCCTTACACAAGATCTTGAAAGAGTACGATACTTATATCGTCAATGCGACCCAAACTCTCTATGAGTTGCCAAATGTGATGCGGGTGGAAAGCTTCAAGGAGTTGCTAGACGCAGCACAGGCTGAAGGCGCACCAGTGGTCTTTCTTGAAGTGGTGCCAGGCGAGAAGTCATATTTTGTTGTCAATGGTGCCAATACGACTTATCGGTATACTTTGAGCAAGGCTTATCAGGATAAACTTGCTAGCGAAGACGAGAAAGAATACTAAGACATGCAGACTAATTCTAAAACCCTAAAGCAAGCCAGACAGGCAGCGGAACGTAGATGGCGGGTTGGTATTCTTAGTGTGATGGGAGTGCTGACGGTGGTAGGAATGCTGGTCTGTGGGTATGGTCATGCAGCACTGAGTACGGAGTTGTTGGTGAGTGGGGGAGCGGTGTTGAAAAGTAAGGATGATATAGTTCCGTTCCCAATTACCTATATGCAAGATATGACTCCTGAAGTTTGCGCCAATGCTAGTTATAACACCGAGAGCCAGCTAACCGATAAGCGTGATGATAAAAAGTATTGGGTTAGAAAACAGTTTGATGGGACTTGTTGGATGGTGCAAAATCTCGCCTTGGATATTACTCCGGAAGGATTGACGAGTGAACTGTCGGATATTAATTATTCCTCTATCGCCCAATATGAAGAAGAGGAGAAAAATGGACAAATAATTTATAAGTGGAATGCAAACTCAAAATATCCGCCAGTTGAAACTTATAATTATTTTTCTAACTCGGGGAGTAATTACACAACTACTCGTTCTTGGAATTTAGGGGAGTATGTACATGTGCAATTGGATAGTATTGTGCAATGTAATACTAATAAAGTAGGACCAAGCGGTTGTGATCAATTTGCATATGTGGGCGAAACTTGGGCTAACAATGATGATGGTGAAGATGTGCTTGTAGCACCAGCCTACGAACCAACTCTGAGCTATAGGACTAGTGGAATAACTTACGATGAAACCAAACGAACATACGATGCGCATTATCTGATAGGTAATTATTATCAATATAGGACCGCAACGGCAGGCAGCTATACGCAGGCTAAAAATGCCGTCAATTCGTCAAGTATTTGTCCAAAAGGTTGGCGTTTGCCGACGACCGATAATGCTGCGGTGGATAGCTCATTGCAAGAAGTTAAATTGGCATTAGAAGCCTATCAGGAAGCAAAAGATGAAACGGTAAATCTTTGGCTAGAACCGATGTATTTTGTGCGAGCTGGTAATGTGGAGAGCGGAAATTATATGTATGCGGGAGGATCTGGTATTTATTCATTGAATCGGACTTATAGTCCGTATGTAGGTGGAAATACTACGGTTACAACTTACAACGATTTAAGGGGTGTGAAAATAAGATCGCAGTTGGCTTATGGAGGAGTTAGTGTGCGTTGTATAGCGCGAACTGGGTTGGAAGAGTAGAGCTGCTTATAGGTTTTTGCTACCTTTATTGCGAGATATGCTATAATGAGTGGAAAGATTGAGATCGGAGCTTCTCGTGGAAAAACAAAAAAAGAAAATGGTAAAAACAGTCACATCGGATACAAAGTTTGCTGAGGGATTGTGCTTGAAGAAGCTGTTTTTCGTGTTTTTGGTGGGGTCGGTAATCGGATCCTTGTATGAGGAGATTTTGTTTGTAATTCAGCATTTTGCGGCAACTGGGCAGTTAGCTTGGAGCTTGAGACGTGGAGTAATCTGGGGACCGTTTAATGTGATTTACGGTTTTGGGGCGGTGATTATGGTATATTTGTTGTTGCGAAAACCTTATAAAAAGTGGCAAATTTTTGTGTATGCAGCATTATTGGGTGGAGTGGTGGAGTATACGATTAGTTTTTTGCAAGAATTCTTTACGCATACTATGTCGTGGGATTATAGTAATAAATGGTTGAATATTAATGGTCGAACGACAATTCCGTTCATGGTGGTATGGGGGCTGTTGGGTTTGGTATTGGTAAAGGTGGTTTATCCATTGGTCTCTGACGCTATCGAAAGGATTCCGCGAAAGGTCGGCGATATAGTCTATATAATTATGGTGGTATTTATGGCGTTTGACATGTTGATTTCTTGGACGGCGATTATTCGACAGACTTTGCGTCATAATCACGTTCCGCCTTATACGCCGATCGGCAGATTTTATGATGCTTACTTTACTGATGATTATCTAGAGCATTATTTTCCTAATATGCAGCGGCCTGGAGATGAGAAATGGTGATTTCGGTAGTTGGGGGTTTGCTTTTGATGTGGGCGTTGGGGATGTTTTTGTATGGGAGATGCGCAGTAAAGAAGAATCGGATCAGCTTAGTACCGAGGGAGAATGATCCGAGGTTGGCGGTTTTGATTCCGGCGCGAGATGAGAGTAAGGTGATTGAGGGCTTATTGTTAAGTTTGCAGCAACAGACGGTAGATGTGAGACCAGAAGATGTCTATGTGATTGTAGAATCAAAAAGTGATCCGACAGTGGAAATATGTGCTCGATATGGCGTAAACGTGTTTGTGAGACCGAGAGTGACGGCAAAGCGAGCACGGAAAGGCTTTGCGCTTGATGAGGTTGTGCGAGATATTCTGAAGCGTCGACGCTATGATTTGTATTTTATTTTTGATGCGGATAATATTCTGGAAGCAAATTTTTTGGCCGAGATGAAGAAGAGCTATGCGGCAGGTTATGAGATAGTGACAGGTTATCGTAACGCCAAGAATGGTAATGCGAATTTGATAGCTGCAGTTTCATGTTTAACCTTTTCAATGATTAATACATTGGTGAATCGAGATCGGGTAAAACACGAGGCGAATATTGTGTTTTCAGGAACGGGCTATTTTATTGATGGTAAGTTGATAGATCGGTGGCAAGGGTGGCCTTTTCGAAGTTTGACGGAGGATTATGAGATTTCGCTTTATGCAACTTTACACGGAATAGCCACATATTATAATGAGGCAGCAGTGTTTTATGATGAGCAACCTACGCGATATGCTCAGACGGTGGCGCAGCGTGTACGATGGATTAAAGGATATTTTGGTGCACGAAAAAAATATATTCCAGCGATCAAAGAAAAACGAGATGGAGTGAATGTTGGAAGTTTGAGGAAAGAACAGATTGGGGTAAGGCCGGCTATTTTGGCGGTGATTGGCGCATTTTTGATCGTGTTGGGTGGCATGATGGTGCTGAGCTGGAGAGGTGAATGGGGTTGGGCATTGAGTGTATTGGGGATTGCAATTGTTGTATTATATTTAGTCTTGATGGGTGTAACATTGCATATATTGCGTCAAGAAAAAATAGATTTGTCGCGTCGAATGAAATTAAAGGTAATATTTTTCAATCCTTTGTATTTGGTGACATACGTTCCCTGTGCTATAGAAGCATTGTTAAAGCGTGAGGTAGAGTGGGTTAAGATTGAGCACGGGGTTTAGCGTTGGGGTCGGCTTGTTTTGTTGCTGGAGGAAGGGGGATTTTGCGCAGTTTGCTAGCGAGCTTAGCTGGGGCATCAGTAAATTTAATTTCGGAGAGTCCGAAATTAATATCTTCGCTTGTGACATCATAATATAATTTATAAATTTCATCGACGGAACCGATGATGGCATCTTTCATATCAAAACCGAGTTGTTCAGAAGTAGTTTTGACGGCTTTGGGAGTTTGACCTTCGATTTCGACGAAACTTGGTATCCAAGGCCAAGTATCAATATCGATCTCGACGTCGCCAAGTTTCCAGGATTCGCGATATGTATCTTCGATAGACTTAGTGTGGAGACCGCAGGCCTTTAAAATGGCGATAGTATCGCTGTAGTCGCTAACTTCGACATTGATTTCTTCGGTACCAGTAATCGTATGGTTGCGTTGGTTTTTATAAGTTAGAACGACACGATCTCCTTCGTCGCGGACGCGAGCAAAAGCGTGCTGACTAATATTGAAGACTACGCGACGCATGAAGGTTTCGGGTCGAATGAGTGTTGCGCCAGCAGTTTTTAGTTTGGCTCGTAGTTCGTCTTTATCAATTTCGATAAATGTGGCTTCGATTTCTAATTGCATGGACCATCCCTTTATTTAATTGTTGTAAAAATTACAACATTATTCTTTAAGTTCAATACCGACGCTGGGTTCATGAGGGCAGGTTTCGAGAACGCGTGCCATTGCATCGTGTTCGGCTTCAGTTACCCAGAGATTATATTTGTACTTGACGGAGATTTGACGTGCAATATACTGGCAGCGAAAAGCTTTATTAGGTGGTAGCCAGGTAGCAGCATCGCCGTCGGATTTGCCTTGATTGGTTTTGCTATCAACAGCGAGGAGGTTTAGTGGATCGGTGGCGAGAGCATAACGTGTCTCGCTTGAGAGATATTGTGCGCCTTTTTGCCAAGCATCGCTTAAGGCGACGACATGATCGATTTGGATATTTTTGGAAAAGTCAGATTTTGCATGAAAAGTCATATGATTACCAGTATAGGGTTCTTTGAATTCTCCAGCAATAACGGTACAGTTATCGTCTCCGAGGGTGGCGTTTTCGCCTAATTCGCGTTTGATAATACGTTGACGCAAGCTACAACCCTCGATTTCGGGCCAGCCGCTGTAAAACTCTTCGCGGCTGTATCCAGTTTTTGGAGCGCGACCTTTGATTGTGAGTTTTGTAAGGACGGTACTCGCAAGTAGGGTATTGCTGGGATTGGAAGAATCTGGTACAACGGAATCAGCGCTGGTGGTTTGTTGAAAAAGTTGCTCATAACTGTTGGGATTTGTGATAATGACGCCTGTAAGGGCTGCGACGAGTGCAGAGACGGCAAGAAGGCGGCGGTTGCGGTAGGATTTTAGGTTGAGTTTCTTCATACGACTATTATAAAGCATTTTGTGCAGATTGTCGGTGTGGGGAGAGCAATCTTGATTATTCTTCAATTACTTTGCCTTCAATGAGTGTGGCGAGGCGACTAAATTCATTAATGTTTGGCATATTTTCGCTCAGCACAACGATGGCGAAGTGGCGATTTTGTTTGACGAAGTCGACTAACGCTAGATCGCCATAGCTGGTAGAATCGTCAGATACGTTAACCGAGTTGCTTGATTTGCTATAGACGCGAGCCGTACTGAATCCGCTAGGCAGACCTTGCCGCCAATCTGTATCTGCTGTAGTGGGTTGATCAAGCATGGAATCTTGTAATTGAGCCCAGCTTGTGAGATTGAGATCGTCATGTTGCCATACATGTTTTAGAAAGATTGCGAGGTCGTCAGCGGTTGCTGTTTGACTGAAGGCTGGAGCAGTTTGCGTCATGCCGAGTTCGGAGAGAAAATCAGCTATGCGTTTTGAATGTGCGGCGTCAGCTAGAATACTTTCGGTACAACTTGGGCTGCTTGCACGAACGATAAGATCGAGACAGTTGCCATATGTGGTATCACCGATTGGACTATCGGCGTTTTCAAGACCAAGGCTGATTTGTCGATAGCCGTCATATGCGACAATCAATCCAAGGAGATCATTAATTGGAAAGAAATTACTAGAATTATACGTTGCAGCAAGTTCGTTGCGGTCTAAATCGTAAACTGCAACTCCAACGCGTCCATCAAGGTTTTCTGCCCATGCATCGATAATAGGCTGTAGTTCAATAGTATCTGGGGGAATATTGGCGATAGGCTGTTGCGCGGTGTTATCAGCTGTTTCTGGAGTCTCGGCGGCGCTTTTGCCAACAAGAATGGAGCGGACGAAACGCGCGCCGACTAGAGAAACACTAAAAGTGAATAGAAAGATTAGGACGAGCGATAACCAGTTTTTACTAGCAGCACGACTAACGTTACTCATAGTTTAATTATAGCATGAACACCAAGAAAAGTATGCTATAATTTAGGAAGAGTAAAATAAGGAAAATAAATAATGGATATTATTCTTAGCATAGTATTGCTCATTGTGGGCTTTGTACTTTTGATAAAGGGGGCAGACATTTTTGTCGACGGGGCTTCGAGTACGGCGGAAAATTTTAAAGTACCGAAAATGTTGATTGGTTTGACGATTGTAGCGTTTGGTACTAGCGCGCCAGAGTTTGCGGTATCAATTTCGGCATTAGCTTCTGGAAACACCGACATGGTACTCGGGAACGTGATAGGTAGTTGTATTCTGAATATTTTGTTGATTTTAGGTATAGCGGCGATAATTCGGCCTATTAAAATAGAAGACAACACCGTACGCAAAGAAATTCCACTTTGTTTGTTGATTTCGCTGCTGCTCGCGGTACTATTTTTAGACGTTTTGCTGGCAGGTGGCGATGTTAATCGTGTCACAAGAGCAGATGCGATAGTGATTTTGTTGTTTTTTATGGTGTTTTTATACTACCTATTTTCGATTGCAAAGCGCAAACAGACGAAGAATGAAGTAACAGAGCCAAAGTCTACTTTGGGCAAGTCGGCTGTGTTGGTCTTGGTGGGTCTAGCAGGTATTATTATTGGTAGCCAGTTGGTAGTTGATAGTGCTACAAGTATTGCGGAAGTTTTTGGCATGAGTGAGCGCTTGATTGCATTGACGGTGATTGCTTTCGGTACATCTCTGCCTGAACTAGTAACAACTATTGTTGCTTCGAAAAAGGGCGAGCAAGATTTGGTAGTGGGAAACATTATCGGTAGTAATATTTTCAATGTTTGCGTGGTTTTGGGTGTTCCGGTGGCGATTTTTGGTACTATTACTCCAGTTGGTTTTCAAATGTTTGACATTATCATGCTGATAGTGTCAGCAGCGATGCTCTTTGTCTTTGCAGCAACGAAGAAAAGGATTAGTCGCACAGAAGGGGCAATCATGCTGGTGACTTTTGCCGTATATTATGGCGTGATTATGTTGGTTTAGTCTAGGCTTCTGGTGTAACAATAAAGTTGGAAATTGAAGCAGTAGGGGTATTGACAGAGGTAGTCGTTTCGGCTGCCTCTACTGTATTGTTGACATAGTTTTGGCTTTTTGGTTGAGTGCGTTCTGCGGTGACTATAAGACGATGAGTGGCATCTTGTTCGGGTAAGGGTGTGCCGGCGCAAGTCATAATGATGATCGTGTCGACATCAGCAGTATCGAGGATTGCGGTCATATCGACATCGGCTTTGGCAAGAACTTCGACCTCAGTAATAGTATATTCGATGTCGTTATAGTAGAGATGCTGATAGAGAGTTGCTTGATTGAGATTGCGGAAGACGGTTGATGAATGACCGATAATAAATTGTTTGTTGGGCGCTTGGCTATAACTCCCGGCTATAGTTGCGGGAGCGATGAGCTGACGCTCGGTCATTTCGAGAGGTGCAACAGGCGTGGCGAGATCGATTTCTGGTAGTCTGAGTTCGGGGTAGCTAGTAGCTTCGATAGACGATACGGGCTGGATGCCGGAAAAGAAATAAAATGGAGCAAGAATCATGAACAGTGATACGAAAAAGACGCGCAATGTGCGACTGGACCAACGCAGCGGATTTAGCTTAAGACCATGACGCAGACTGTGATTACTGCGTGCGAGACTAAGCGATTTCTGATTTTGATTTGCACGATCTAATCGATCTAATGCCATCCAATAAAACGGATTGAATTTCCATGCACCTTCCATACTTATGCTTATTATAGCACAAGTGGTATGCGAGATGACGAAAATGCTTAGTTTTGTTGTAATTTTTACAACAATTATCTCACAATACACATAATGTTGTAATTTTCACAACATTAATTTGTGTCATTGGTGGTAACTTCGTCGCGGTTTTCTGGATTTTTGAGACGCTCTAGGTTGATGCGTATTGTGGTGCCAAACCCAACTCGTGATTTGACATCTACGTATTTGCTAGATAGTAGCGAGCATAAGGAGTGCGACAAAGTAGTACCAGTATCGGAGATGATTATTTCTTGGCGATTGACTTTGATGGAAATTTTACCTTTGTCTGAGCGGCTGATGGTCTCGGAGAGAGCTTTTTCAACGTCTTCTTGTATTCCAGATAGCTCTTTTGCGATGACGCTTGAGTCCACGACATCTAGGTCGAGTTGGATACCATTTTGTTCTGCTAGGGGTAAGAATTTGTTATAAATCTCACTGATAATGAATGATAGGTGGTACATATTGATTTAAGCCGATAGGATTAATAAACTTCCGATAATGAGACAAGATAGAGTGACGCGATACCAACCGAAAGTTTGGAGAGACTTTGGTTTTTTGAGATAGCGCAAGAGATAATGCAGCGCCCAGAGACCTACGACGAAGGCAACTAGGTTGGAGAAAAACAAGGCGTTGAGGTTTTCGATGAAATAGGTGCGACTGGACTCGGAAAGGAATAATTTGAGACAGACTGCACACATGATTGGAATGCTTGCGAGAAAAGAATATTCTGCGGAGGATTCGGAATCCATGCCAGCGATTCGTCCAGCCACGATCGTAGTTCCCGACCTTGAGGTGCCAGGTACAAGAGCAAAGACCTGTAGTATGCCGATAAGTAAAGCGCGACCAGGTGTGAGATGATTTTCATTTTTGAGAGATGACATGTGGGGTAATTTATCAATTACGACCATGATGATACCAACTATACCCATTGCGGTACCTACAGTAAAGAGTGAAGAGAAGAAATCACTGTTTTCAATAAGTCCAGCGAAGATTAGGCCGGCGAGACCAGCTGGAATAGTAGTGATGACGATGTTGATAGCGAGTTTGTAATTGCGCTCTTCAAAGACGTCTTTAGTGATTTTCCAAATGCGCTCGCGGAAGTAGAATAGTAGTGCGAGTAGAGTGCCAAAGTTGACGCACTCTAGGAAAAGATGAAAATTCTCGGCAGGAAAATTAAAGATGTGCCGAATGAGTTCTAGGTGTCCGGATGAAGAGACAGGGATGAATTCGGTTAGACCTTGTACTAGTCCGAGAAATAATGCTTGAAAAATATCCATAAGTATCTCGGTCTACAACTTTCCTAAATTAAATAATAGCATGACTACATTATAGCATAAATTGAAAGCTTGTCGTGTGGTTATGTAACAGATATAGTTTAGACAAATTAGACATTATAGGAGATTCTGTCTAAAATAAGCATTAGTATTATACAATAATATGTTGCTTCTGTAAAATGTTTGTGATAAACTTTTATTGGTTTTACCTACGTCATTGGGGATGAAGGTCCCAAGTTAAGTAAGGAGGCTGCTGGTATACGCTACGTATATCAGCAAAACCATCAAAATATTACTTAATTTGGGATTTTCATTTGTTTTTGTAAATAAATGGCTTTCCCAAGAAAGGAAGGGTTCATTTATGAACAACAAATTAAAGATAGTTCAAGTGCCAATCGCACAACTATCGCCCTCGGAATATAATCCGAGATAGCTGTCCGCAATTGACGAAAGGCAGATTGCAGAAAGTGTTAAACGTTTTGGGCTGGTTGACCCAATTATTTGCAATTCCGCTGAAAACCGGCAGAACATTATTATTGGTGGCACCAAAGATATAAGATTGCCAAGAAACTTGGCTATAAAGAAGTGCCTGTTGTTTATCTAAATATTCCAGATATTGAGCGCGAAAAATAATTGAATCTACGACTCAACCGTAATACTGGTGAGTGGGATTTCGAACTGCTCAAAGAATTCGACAGCACCTTCCTACTCAACATAGGGTTCGACAATAAAGATCTGAGTGATATTTGGAACGACGTGCTTGGTATTGAAGACGACAATTTCGATGTCGATGCCAAAATCAACGAGGTCAAGGTTCCAATCGCCCAGCCAGGTGACATTTGGCAAATGGACAATCATCGACTGGTTTGCGGTGATTCGCAGCTGAAAGAAACTATTTCTGCTGCCGCAAATAATCACTTGATTGATATGTTGTATTTTGACCCAGTTTATGAAATTGGATTGGACTACAACAAAGGAATCGGTGGCAAATCAAATTATGGCGGGAATACGAACGACAATAAAGGTGTTGAAAATTATCGGTCATTTCTGACGAGCTGCATTAGTAATTCATTACAGTTTTGCAAGAAAGACGCGCACGTCTTTTGCTATTGCGACCAACTGAAAACTGGGTTGATACAAGAAGTATATCGCGAGCTTGGTATTGAATCGAAACGCGTTTGCTTGTGGATAAAAAACGGTTTCAATCCTACGCCAAAAATTGCATTTAACAAGGGGTATGAACCTTGTGTATATGGCACGATTGGCACACCGCCTTTGTATAACCAGTCAAACTTGAATGAAATCCTGAATAAGGAAATCGGCTCGGGCAATTCCACAGTTGATGACATTATCGACCTGTTCGATATTTGGATTGCTAAACGCGAAGCCATGAACAGTTATCAACACCCGACACAAAAGCCAGTGTAACTCCACGAAAAAGCGCTGAAACGTTGCTCGAAAATTAACGACTACATTCTGGATTGGTGTGCTGGAAGTGGTTCGCTGTTGATCGCTTGTGAACAAATGAAACGCAATTTTATTGGCGTCGAAATTGAGCCCATATTTTGTGATGTCATAGTTTCGCGCTGGCAAGAATTTACTGGTCAAAAAGCGATTTTAATTAGAAGTGGCAAGGAGGTAAATTATGAAAGTTAACTTGGAGCGAATCGAAATGGGACGGATAATTAGACTGGGGAATCATCGCATAATCTGTGGCGACTACACTAATCCGCAGATAATAGCAAAGTTACTTAACGGAGTTTGCGTTAATTGTTGGCTGACCGATGAGCCATACGGTGTGGCAGCAGTAGAAAGTAAGAAAAGTTTACTAGGTAATTCTAAACATCGTAAGATTGAAAACGATCAAACTCAAAGCGAATCGGAGCATAAAGCCTTTGTCAAATCATGGATTACGCCCGTTTTGCCGTATTTGGAGAAGAAAAATTCAATCTATTTTTTCAACTCTGACAAGATGATTTTCGCCCTGCACGAAGCAATGTTGGGATGTGACATCAAATTTGCTCAACTACTGATTTGGGTAAAATCTCAGCCAGTGATTGGGTGAATGGATTATTTGTCGCAACACGAGTTAATTGCCTATGGCTGGTATGGCACGCATAAGTTCAGACATAGTAAAGATAAAAGTGTGTTGTTTTTCCCGAAACCGAAAAATAATAAGCTGCATCCGACAATGAAGCCGATATCACTGCTAAGAAACCTAATTCTTAACAATACCGAAACTAACGACGTTGTGCTAGACAATTTTCTCGGTTCTGGCTCAACTTTAATTGCCTGCGAGCATACCGGACGAAGATGCTGTGGTGTCGAATTGGACGCTGAATACATTAAGGTCACCATCCAGCGATGGCAAAATTGACGAGGATTTGTCCAATATTCATGATATAGACAAGTTTGTGGGCGAGATAAGCAAGGTCGCGAAAGAATTACATCGTGTGCTGAAGCCTGGAAAATATTGCTCAATTCTGATTGGCGATACGCGTAGGCAAAAAATGTATCAGCCTCTAGCGTTCAAAGTAATGAATGCGTTTCTTGAAAACGGATTTCAGCTCAAGGAAGACATTATCAAGCGACAGTTTAATTGCAAGGCTACTGGGTTTTGGGTGAATAAATCTAAGGAAAATAACTTTTTACTAATCATGCACGAGTATTTGTTTGTGTTTAAAAAATAATACTAACAGATATGTTATAATATTACACAAAGAGTGGGCGGAGAATTTTTATGAAACTACGACTCACTAATAATCTACAAAGATACGAGTGGTTCTGGAAGGCCAGAGGCATTTTACTGCGTCATATCGACTTTCCGGTCAATTCTTTTTTATGGAAAGTTGGATATAAAAAAGATAATTTTAAGGAGTCGTCATCTATTTTTATACGCTCAATACAATCCGTGCTTTCAACTTTAGTTTTAGCTGCATTGATCTTATTATTAGTAAATTTGCCGAAACTATTTTTTAATCATATACCAATAGCAGGCGAAGGAGTATCGACTATCATATCAACGATCGTAACTGTCGCGGGCATAGTGATAGGACTTTATTATGCCGGTTTAACATCAGCGGCAGGCGGATTATTTATGAAGGCTCCCAAAAGCTTGCAAGATGTATTTTTATCAGAGAAAGAAGGAGGTCAATATATAAAAATTATCACCATTACTACCGCAATGGGGCTATTTTACCTATGTGCTCCGGTGCTACTCAATATGCCAATATCAATTATCGATCTACTTGTTATAATGATATTCGCTGTCTACTCGGTCATGCGCATTCTCTCGATTGGGCCACTATCATTCTATTTTATCCATCCAATTAGATTGGCGCATAAAGTTTATGCCGATACGACAAAGGCTATGCAAAAAGTAGCATACAAAAATTTCGGATACGATAAAGATTATCTGCAAGACCATAATAGAAAAATTGCTAAAAACCAAATTGGCATTTTACGAGACTTGATCGATTTCTCTATCGTGGAGTTAAAAATATCCCCTGCACAATTGTTGCAGATTGCCATGTACGCCGGAGCAGTTTTGGAGAAAAATATTTCGCTTAAAAAATCGATTCCAATGAATAGTCTATGGTTTGAACAAAAATATAAACATAAAAAGTGGCTTTTTACCGACGAATCAACTGTCCAAATGGCTATCGATACTGGAACAAGTATTCAGCCAGATACAAAAGCCAACCCCAATTGGCTCGAGGAGTCATTAGTGGATATAATTTTAGGTTTAACACAAAATTTTGCTAAACAATCTAATTGGATATATGCCTACCAATGTTTGGAGATCTTAACTGACTTGGTAGAATCTCTTGGCGCTGAGCTGGATATTGACAATGTATCTTATATTATAGAAAAAACTGAGTTATTGCTTGCTAATACAGTTAATGAGAACCACACCGACAGCAATAAGGAATACCTTACTTTTATTGATAGCGTGGGTCGACTATACATCTCCGCGTCGCTAGGGTTGCGCCAGTTTATAGGGAAATATGGCTTAGATAGTGTAGCGAAAACATTTTTAAATATAACGCAAGACGAAAAGAGCGTGTTATCCGCGGCTTATCCTGAAGCCATGTCTAATGAGCTGCAAAATATTCGCACGTTACTATCAAATGAATATCAAATTGAAGGCAAAATAATCTCTCCTGACTGGTATATACAAACATTATCTATGCGCCATTACTGTAATAGTCTCGTTAGATATTATGACAATCTCACTAGCATAAACGCCGGAATAGAACGGATACTTGCAGTTCTAAAGAAAAATGATCCACTAGCAGCCACAGTATTGGCGTCAAGAATTACTGAATTATTTAACAAAAAGCTCCATATTGCAAATAGTGTTTCAGAAATAATTGATAAAAGTCAACAATACAATAAAGTGGATGGCTTACAGTGGCTGGAAATGGACAAAAACTCAATAGAAAAAGTAGCAAAAGATTTTGAGCATTCTATCGATTTAATGACGGAAATGATAGATTTGTTGATTAAAATGCCCAAAGAGCAATTACAGGATTTGCCTGATTTTCTGGGGCAAGCATATTCATATGGTCTTGAGGCTACATATCGAGCAGCTGCAAACAATGATGACAACAGGCTCTCTAAGTTATTCGGCAGGGTTATGATTGGTTCCTTTAAAGTCAGAGACGACATTGTTGGAGAAATGGAGGGCTGGATCGAACAAACTAAAATAATAATGTCGACCGAAACGCTTGAAGATTTATTTGAATTGAGCGGTTTCATCAAGATTTATTCCGAGCTCTATGACAATCCAAAATTATGGGAATCTTGTGAAAAGGCATGGGGCGTTTATTTGGACAACGGTGCGATTCCCGAACGCAGTATACTCGAATATTTTATCGCAGTAGAAGAATATAGAAATTCTCAGTTTGTGCTTAAAAGGAATGACTCCCTTTCATGCCAATGGCAATTTCAGCTTAAAGAAATGATAAAGAAAAAAGGATTTGATAAAAACGTCATACCGGCTTCGAGAGCGCCAGGAGAAATTGGGTTTGATAATCCCATTAGCACACATAAAAGCCCATTGGCTAGATTGGTAATTAACGCGAGCATAGAACATTTGGGCATGGATGTTAATGCGAGTGATTTGTTTTTTGGCATTTATCTATCTAAACGTAAGGCTGCTGATGGGCTAAAATTCCCAGATAGATCTCATATTATGTCTAGACTAAAATTTGAAACCGAAAGAAAAATTGAAGATTTAGAGAGGAAAGATGATGAGTGATAATTCTAACTCAATACCACTAGAGAGCTACATTACTGAACGCGTGAATGGCGGATATTGCACAATGGATGGCTATGATGGAAAAATCAACTTACATATGTTTCACGAAGATCTGTCGAATCATATATTAACATGGCAAAATTACGAGGGAGAAGAGTTTAAATTTAATGTAACATATAATAATTGTGCGCCGAAGACTAC
Source organism: uncultured Candidatus Saccharibacteria bacterium (assembly GCA_948514425.1). Lineage (GTDB taxonomy): Bacteria > Patescibacteriota > Saccharimonadia > Saccharimonadales > Saccharimonadaceae > Nanosyncoccus. The sequence continues at coordinate 7,815 of CAOQYN010000009.1, read as the reverse complement.
TAAGGAGCGAGAGAAATTGACGCATACTATAACGGATAATTTACCGGCATACTTGAATAGGCACAATAGTCATCACGCACACACAGAATATTTAACGAATTTTGTACGAGAAATAGCAAACTCGATGTTTGCTTTTGGTGAGGTATTTTATGAGGTAAAGTGTGAACGTAATAAAAAAGGATCCATCGTAAAACTCGGAATGATTCCAGTATATCCACCTAGCATGCGATGCTTTTTGGGAGTGTATTTTCAAGTTATACCGAAAAAAGTAGCCCAGGAATGCCAAGTGAAACCAGGCGTCCGATATGTACCAAAAAATCAAATATTACACATAAAACCCCCAAAACAGCTCGGCGGAAAATGGTCTTTGCGACACATTATTAAGCGCATTGCGCTATTGGATGATAAATCTCACAAGATTACTGACTTATCATTCAAAAGCGGATTCAACAATCGTTATCGTATTGACGTTAAAAAATCTCATCTGCTTGAGTATTTAGAAATCGCTAGAATTACAAGAAAATACGGGTGGAATCAGCGCGAAGAGATTAGAGGCGAACATAATACGCTTGAGTATTATGAGATTTACAGGTCACTAATTATTGCAAAAACAAGAGCATATTTTAGGGATACGATAGTTAAACGATTTAATGAGTTACTGAACAATGATTATTTACATACCGGCATAGAATTTCATATCGTAGGATTAAATAATATAGATGACGTGGACGCATTAATAGATGAATTAGCAAAGAATAGTAAAAAATCATTCACGAATATATGGAAGCGAGGATTTGACCAGACTAAGAATGGCCCCGAAAAATAGCGACATTTTCCCTTGGACTTCTTACTCGGTCTGCGGTACCATTTGCTCACTATGGAAAAAGTAGAAGCAAGCCAAGGATTGAGACACTGCCTCTATGCCCGAAAAAGTACCGAGCAAGATGAGAGCCAAGCCATGAGTATCGACTCGCAAATCAAGGAAATGAGCGAGCTGGCAAGAAAAGAAGGCTCATACATAGCTGAAGTCAAACGCGAAAGTCATTCCGCCAAGCAGTCTGGCGAACTACCAGTATTCAATGAGATGATCGCCGAACTGCGTTCGAATATACCAGCGTTATTTGAAAACGTACCGGGCGGAATCGAAAGCGCAATGGAAGTCGGTGGCAAGTTTAATGCTATTCTCACCTGGGCGCCCGACCGCTTAAGCCGTAACGCTGGCGACTTGGGAAACTTGGTTGACCTAATCGACCAAAAACGGCTGCTTAAAATCAGAACGTTCACGCAGGAATTTAAGAACGATCCGAATTCGAAGTTCTTGCTGATGATTCTCGGTTCACAAGCAAAACTGGAAAACGACAATCGCGGCCTCAGTATCAAATGTGGCGTCAGAGCGCGTTGTGAACTTGACTGGCGACCAGGCCCAGCACCCCTTGGCTATATGAATCGCAGTTTTAATGGTCAGAAGGATATCATCATTGATCCGGATCGTGCCCCAGTGATTAAAGAGCTATTCGAGCGCACCGCCAAAGGTATGACTGGTCGCAAAGCGCTGGCGTGGCTGAACGACGAGATGAAATTTACTTAGAAATCTGGTAAACCGCTCTCACTTAGTATGCTGTATCTTATCCTGAATAATCCGTTCTACTATGGCGAATTTGAATACCCGGCTGGTTCAGGCAAAATGTGGCAAGGCAAACATAAATCACTAGTCAGTAAGGAACTATGGCAACAAATCCAAGATCAGAAGTGCGACTGGGCAAATAAAATAGTTTGGGGTTCAAAACAATATGCATTTAAGAATTTATTCATCTATGGCAGTTGCGGCGGCACAATGACCGCAACCGACTGTTTTAGCCAACTCAAAGACGGGACTTTCACCCGGCGCATCTATTACCACTGCACAAAAATGGTTGGCCCAAATTGTAAAGAAAAACGGATGCGTGAAGATGAAATTTTGGAACAGTTGACACAATTCTTTATGGACAATCGCGGCAAAATTAAAGTTACAGACGAATTACAAAAAACTGTGAACCACTACAAAGATTTAGCCAAATATTCGCTCTTAATTAAGGGTGTAAAAGACAATAAAATTTCCGACCCGCTCGGCGAGTATGCCAATTTCATCTTCAAGCATGGTTCTAGTGAGAGAAGGACTAACTAAACCGGCTGTCAGACAGGCGCACGGCGTAAATTAAAACGTGCTATATGCTATAATGGGGGCTAATAGAATTAGCACGTTAACAGTATATGATTTTTCTGTTATGCTCCGTGTCTCGTCCAACTCGAGATTATAGCAAACACACTGTCAATAACTTTAACTTTGATGATTATAGGAGGGATTATGGCTGAAACCTTAATTAAGAATTTCGTTAATAAATTTGAAAACGCGATAATTATAACCACGGTGGTCACGGAGTTTTGCAGAGAAATTATATAGATTTTTGGTCAGGATACTCGATCAGCGTACACGACGTATGAACATTACGAAGCCGCTCGGTCTTTGATTTATTAAGCACGTTTTTGCAAGAGATAAATACACTCAACAATCAACGGTCTCTATGCTCGGTTTGATTTTTGTCTGCTGAGTGTGCCTAAGTTAATTATAGCACGTTTTAGGATTTAGGAATTTTGAATAATGATTTGCGGATGCGTTCGGTAATAGGTTTGACTTGTTCGACATCGAGAAAGTAGCCAGCGAGTAGATAGGTGATGAGTGAGCCAGTGGTAATGACGATGAATTTTGGGAAAACCATGAAAATTGAATCATCGCTAGCTAGGAAGGGGAAAAATTTGGCAAGAGAGTAAGCGACGCAGCCAGTGATGCCAGTGGCGAAAATGATACGACGAGTGTTTTTCCAAAATTGACGATCGAGAAGTTTACCATGAGATCGTTTTTGTAGTAAACGGAGTAGGATGATGACTTCTACCATGGTGCCGATACTTTGCGCCCAGCCAAGACCGTCAACGCCGCAGCCGATGAGCGAAAAACTAATAGCGAGGACGATAGTAAGCCCAACGCTAAAAATGGAGACTCGAAATGGAGTTTTTGTGTCTTGATTGGCGTAAAATCCGCGTGCGGCGATGTGGAAAATAGAGTTAGCGACGATTGAAATGATGAGTGCTGCGAGTACCGATGAGATGAGGGGGTCGCCGCCGTTTTTAATGAAGCTAACAAGATAGCCGCGAGCAAAGAAGGCGATAATGGCGACGGGTAAAGTAATCCAGATAATTGTACTTAGGGCGGTGCGGAAGGTTTTTTGGTATTTTGCTTCTTTGCCTTCGCTAAGTTCTTCAGTGAGTTGTGGAAAGAAAGCAGTTGAAATGGCGACGCCAATAAGACTAACAGGCATTTGTGACAGGCCGTAAGCTTGTTGGTAGCTACGCAATGCCCCAGCACCCATACGAGAGGAGAGGTTGGTTGTGACGATTGTATTAATATAGTCAATTCCCTGGTCGAGGCTGCGGGTGGGGAGGAGTTTGAGGACGGAACGAAAACCTTGATTGCGCCAGCTGATTTTGAACTCGTAATCAAAACCTAGCCCAAAGAGTCCAACTAGGCTAACGACGACTTGCAAGATTGCGCCAAAGACTACGCCAAGCGCTACTCCCATGATGCCGCCTTCAAAGATTTGCCAGCCGAATAGATTAATACCATTAGTAAACCATAAGATGCCGATGAGAATTCCGACGTTGTATAATGCTGGAGCTAGAGCGTAAAATACGAAGCGTCCAAGGGCTTGTTGGATGCTAGAGAGGATTGTAGAGATACTAAAGAGAAAAGGGTTGATTGCGATAACACGCATCATGTTGATTGCTAAAATCATACCAGATTCATCAAGACCTGGGCCTACAATATAACGAACGAGTGGGTCAGCAAAGATGATGATTACGACTGAGGCGATAAGCGTTAAAATTGCCATGAGATTAAGAATGCTAGAACTTAATTCCCAAGCGGACTTCTTATTGCCAGTTGCTAAGCGTTGGTTGAAGACTGGGATGAAGCTGACTGCTAGAGCGCCAGATGTAAGCAGGAAGAAGAGAAAGTCTGGGATGGTAAAAGCGGCTGTGTAAGCATCAATTCCAGTAGGGTAAGTGTCGAGGTAGTATGAATTGAGTAGGCGATCGCGGAAGATTCCGAGTAAAGCCGAAACGAGGGTTGAGCTCGCAAGTACAACTGCAGCAAAACGAACTGGTAGCTTAGCGTTGGCACGACTAACTACGGAACGAAATTTAAACCTCGGGCGTTTAGGGGTATCGTCCTTTTTAGAATTGTGCTTCCCCAATAGCATTTTAGATCTCGACTGCTTCGTTTAGGTAAGGGCGTAGGACTTCTGGAACTTTGAGTTTGCCGTCTTTCTGGGCGTAGTTTTCGATGACTGCAACCATGGTGCGAGCTAGAGAGATAGCGGTGCCATTGAGGGTATGTAAGACTTCGACTGAACCATCGGCTCGACGTACTTTGATGTCGAGACTACGAGCTTGAAAATCGGTGCAGTTTGAGCAGCTAGTAAGTTCGCGGTATTTTTGATCAACTGGAGACCAATATTCAATGTCATATTTTTTGGCAGCGGGTGAACCCAAATCGCCAGCAGCGATATTGATGACGCGATATGGGATACCAAGTTCTTGCCAAATTTCTTCTTCGATTTGGCGAATTTTTTCGTGCATTTCTTGAGATTTTTCGGGTAAGCAAAAGACGTACATTTCAAGTTTGTTGAATTGATGTACACGGAATAAGCCACGAGTATGTTTGCCATAAGTTCCCGCTTCTTTGCGGAAGCAAGCGCTATAACCAGCAAGGCAAATCGGTAAGTCCTTTTCATCGATAATTTCGTTCATGTAATAACCAGTGAGCGGCATTTCGGCGGTAGCAATCATGGCGAGGTCTTCCCCTTCGATAAAGTACTCATCGCTTTGTTTACTACTGCGAGGGTTGAACCCACAGCCCTCGAGAACCTTGCTAGAGACCATGTCTGGAACTGTCATATATGTAAAGCCGTGTTCGAGGATCTTTTTGAGTCCAAATTGCAGCAAGGCATTTTCGAGTAGTGCTAGTTCGTTTTTGAGGTAGTAGAACTTTGCACCAGCGACCTTGGCCCCACGTTCAAAATCGACCCAGTTGCGGCTGATGGCATAATCAAGGTGATCGACACCGGCGGATTTCTTTTCTCCCCAGCTAGCGACTTCAACACTACAGTCCTCATCACCTAGTGGTACATCGTCAAAAATGATATTCGGTACACGCTTAAGAATGTTTTCGACTTGGTTTTCAATCTCAGCAAGTTGTGGTTCAATATCGGCGAGTTTAGTTTTGATAGCTTTGCCTTGAGCTATGAGTTCGTCGCTGGGTTTGCCGTTTTTCATCTGTGTGGCGATTTCATTGCGCTCACGGCGGAGCTGTTCTACGTCTTGGAGGATCGTTTTACGTTGATCGTCAAGTTGTAGTAAACTCGAGATGTCGACGTCGTAGCCCTTTTCGCGGGCAGATTTTTCAACTAATGATTGATTTTTGCGAATAAAATTAACGTCTAACATGATATTAGTATAGCATATTTTGAGAGAATGTACGGTTTTGTGTGGTAGACGGTTACCAGCCTCCGCCGCCGCCTCCTCCTCCCCCACCGCCAGAGAAGCCACTTCCGCCAACACCAGAGAATCCTGAGCTTGAACCAGAACTACTAGAATGTGCAGCCATGTTAGCAGTCAGTGCGGCGGAATTTATGGAGCGCATCGCGCTGGTGAAATCTTGTGCCGAGAATACTGCTCCGCCGATATACCAAACTGGTGCGGATACGTCATCCATGTCATAGTATTTGCTCATTTCTTTGAGCCAACTGGTTTCAAGTCGAAAGATAACAGCATAGGGTAAGAGTTTTTCGTACAAGTTGACAATACCTTGGTTGCTAGTATCTACGCCTTTGACGCTTTGGAGAAACTTGATGCGGTCTTGCTCGGCCATTTTAATGTAAAGCCGAAGACCGTCAAGATAGCGCGACCATTTAAGCCCTGCTTCTGTATGGGTGTAGAATTTTTGGTAGTAACTAGCAGCGTAAAAGATAGAAATGGCGATAATGACCGCTAGAAGGATCATGACTGCAATCAGCCAGCCTCCACCATAAAGTGTAACGTAGCTTGGGATATCATCGTCAATAAGAAATGGAAAGATAGCGATACTGAGAATGACCCAGCCAATACCGATGACGAATAAAGTGTTGCAAAGCTGATTTTTGGAAGTTTTGGTATCGTGGAGTTTGGTCTCTTGAAGACGGGTTTCAAGATGTTTGTTATAGTCTTGCTCGAGTTTGACGAGTGCTTTGTCAGAATGTCGAACTTTGATGAGAATCTCTTGGCCAACTTTAAGTTTATCATTACGTCCAGCGAGCAATTTGAGCGTATCGGATTGTTCGGCGCTTAAATCAGTAGAAAGAATTTTGATAGTCCACTGAGGCTTCTTTTCGGTGCCGACTTTGGTAAGCTCAATCTTATGCTTGACAGCGAGTTCCATGAGTGTGGCAACTTTGCTGGATCCGAGGATTCTTTTGCCGACGTAGTTCGTTGCCATTTCGGCAACGGTGAAGTCGCTCGGAGGGGTGTATTCTGGTGTAATGAAGAGCTGATTGTAATATTGACGTTTTGCCTTGGTCTGAGTGTGCAGAATGAAAATTAAGCCAGTGAGCAATAATGCAGCTAAGATTTCGACAACGATTGCCCATACAATGCGATAGTCATAAGTTTGGCCAGGCATAGCAAAAGTATTTTGATTAAATTCTAGAGCAAATGTAAGGTTTTCGCGTGCGCCGAGTTTGCTGGCGCGGAATTCTATACCATCTTCGATTTGCTTGATGGTGCAGGATCCAGAAGTTTTGTCTCCATAGCGTCCAGTATAACAAACGCTTTGACCATCAAAAGCTTGTTTGACATCTTGGCCAACGAAGTGTACGCGAGCGCTAATATTTTCGAAGCGCTGTGACCAGTCATTGCCGTTTGTGTCCCAGTAGAGTTCCTGATGGTTTGGATTATCGCTCGGTTGCGTGATAACGTTTTGAAATTCGTACTCTAGCTCATACACTTGTCGTTCGTGGACGTATTCGCTAGGATTGCCGATATAGACGGTAAAATAGCCGTCGTCCGTCTCGATTTTGTAAGGGCTTTTGGCGATGCCGTTGTGTTTGATTTTGAGGTCGAGATGGCGGTCGCTGGCCATGGTAAGATTATGACCATCTTGATTGGTGTAAGGAATAATGCGGGTGATGCCATGGTTTTGGTCGGATTTGGGAAAAACTGCAACGATTTTTTCGATGACTTTGAGGCGACTAGTACCGTCTTCATCTCGACTGAGATAGTAATCGGCAGAAAAATCTTGAAAATAGAAATTATTAGCAGCTTTAACGGGGTTAGCGTTGGCGGGTTGTGCAAATAAGCATTGACAAATTACGGAAAGTGTGATACAATAGAGAGATAGGGTGATAATTCTTATGATTTTGGGTGCTTTTTGGAATTTTGCGCTAAAATGGTGCATTATTTTGACTCCTCCTTGATTTCGGAGAGAGTGCGTTTTAGAACGTTGACCGATTGTTGCATTTTGATACCTTCTTGCTCGGTCATGGGTATATCAAGGCGACGAATAATGCCTTGGCGGCCAATAACACACGGAAAGCCCGAATAGACATCATTACAATCGTCGAGCGACGAGACTGGCAAGACGCGCCTTTCGTCGTTAAGAATACAGTTGATGATTTGAACAGTACAGACACCAATACCATAATGGGTGGCGCCTTTTTTCTGGATGATTTCGTAGGCTTCGTGACGTAC
>CAOQYN010000008.1 GCA_948514425.1 uncultured Candidatus Saccharibacteria bacterium | reverse complement strand
ACCAAGGCTCAATTAATGGCAAAAGAGAATGGTTACGCTACTATCAAATTACCATCTGGTGAAATGCGCAAAGTTCTTGTTGGCTGCGAGGCCAGTATCGGTGTAGTTGGTAACGAACAACATCAGAATATCAAAATCGGTTCTGCAGGTCGCCGTCGTCGTAAGGGTATTCGCCCAACCGTACGTGGCGTCGTTATGAACGCAACCGACCACCCACACGGTGGTGGTGACGGTGGTCGTCACGGTACTGGTAAAGCACCGCGTACTCCATGGGGCCAACTTACACTCGGATTTAGAACCCGCCACAATAAGAAAACTAATAAAATGATCGTGCGCAGTCGCCACGAAGGAAAGAGGAAATAATGTCTCGGAGTCTGAAGAAAGGTCCATTCGTGGACTACAAACTCGCGAAGAAGGTGGCCGCCCTTTCAAGCGAAGACCGCACCGTGATCAAAACCTGGGCTCGGCACTCTACAATCTCACCAGAAATGGTAGGTCGTACAATTGCTGTCCATAATGGTAAAGTTCACGTTCCAGTTTTCGTTAGCGAAAACATGGTCGGACACAAGCTCGGTGAGTTTGCCCCAACCCGCAAATTTAGACGCCACGGCGGCAAAAAAGCTGCCGAAGCGGCGAAGGGAGGTAAATAATGGCCGAAAGTAATACAAAATTCGCTCGCGCCGTCATCAAAGGCGTCGACAGCCAGCCACGCAAAACCAACGTCGTTGCAAGTCTCGTACGCGACCGTTACGTTGCGGACGCAGTAATAATTCTAGAGAATACACCAAGGCGTGCCGCTCGCGCTGTACGTAAGGCAATCGAAAGCGCCACTGCTAATTTACTAAATAATAGCAGCGTCAGTATCGATCCAAAAACCATTCGTATCGCCCGGATCAGTGTCACTGCAGGTACGCGTATGCGCCGATATGTCCCAGCCAGCCGTGGTCGCGCTTTGCCATTCGAAAAAATCTCCAGCAACATCTTCGTTGAGGTTGCCGGAGAAGAAAAAGTTAAAAAGACTGCCGCAAACAAGTCGGCAAGTGAAACTAATGAAAAGGAGAATAAATAATGGGACAAAAAGTCAACCCCGTCTCTTATCGTCTCCAGATCAGCAAAGATTGGTCGTCGAAGTGGTTCACTCGCAAAGCCGATTTCCGTCATTGGTTGGTCGAAGATGCTAAGATTCGCGACATTATTGAAGCTCGCTTCAGTAGTCGTCCAACCATTGCGCGTATTGATATTGAACGTAGCGCCAATCTTACGACGATTACAATTCTTACCGCCAAAGCCGGAGCAGTCATCGGCAAACAAGGCGCAGGAATTAACGAGCTGAAAAAAGAGTTGGAGAAAGTCGTCAAAGGACCAATCCGCATCAATGTCGAAGAAGTCAAAAAACCCGAACTCAGCGCTAAACTAGTTGCCGAGAATATTGGTTTTCAACTTGGCAAGCGCATGAATTTCCGTCGTGCTGTGAAAATGGCCTGCCAATCGACCATGAACGCTGGAGCTAAAGGCATCCGTGTTGAGGTTAGTGGCCGTCTTAATGGCGCCGAAATGAGCCGCCGTGAAAAGTTCATTGAAGGTTCAGTGCCTCTTCATACCTTGCGTGCCGATGTCGACTTCTATGTTTGTCACGCTCCAACCATTGCCGGTATTGTCGGTGTAAAAGTTTGGATTTATAAGGGGGAGAAATAATATGGCTATTATGACACCGCGCCGCGAGGCGCACCGCAAAGTCCGCAAGGGCAAAAATGAAGGCGTAGCCACACGCTGTAACACAGTGGCTTTTGGCGATTGGGGCTTGATGTCACTCGATAATGAACGCATCACCAGCCGCCAAATCGAAGCTGCCCGTCAAGCTATTACGCGTTACGTCAAGCGTGGTGGTAAAATCTGGATTCGGATTTTCCCACATACGCCAGTTACCAAAAAACCACTTGACGTCAAAATGGGTAGCGGTAAAGGCGAACCACAATTCTACGTTGCCAAAGTTAAAGCTGGCACAGTTATGTTCGAAATTGCCGACGTAACCGAAGAACAAGCCAAAGAAGCTTTCCGTCTTGCTGGTCACAAGTTGCCAGTTCGCGTCAAAATTATTAAAAAAGAGGAGTTTTAAGATGGCTGGAGAATTACAGGGCATCGTGAGTTCGACAAAGCGCGATAAAACCATTACGGTATCAATCGCTAGCCGTGAAACTCACCCGCTTTATCGCAAACAATATACCAAAACTCGCAAGTACACTGCACACGACGAAAACAATGAAGCTGGACTCGGTGACAAAGTTCTCATTGAAGCTTGCCGCCCATATAGCAAAACAAAGAGTTATAAACTCGTCAAAATTCTCGAAAAGTCACACGGTACTGTCGAGCTAAAAGAAGAGGTCTTGGGTGAAAAGGTCGACCAAGAGTCAGGAGAGGATAAATAAATGATTCAACAGGAAACTAGATTAAAAGTCGCTGATAATAGCGGCGCCAAAGAACTTGGTGTAATCCGGGTCCTTGGCGGCACACGTGCACGCTATGCTCGTGTTGGCGATATTGTCACTTGCAGCGTCAAAGATGCTTCACCTACTGGCAATGTCAAGAAAAAAGCTGTGGTTCGTGCCGTCATCGTACGCACTCGCCAACAAATCCGCCGACCAGACGGCAGCACTATTCGTTTCGATGACAATGCTGCAGTCCTAGTGAACGACGATAAGACTCCGAAAGGCACTCGCGTTTTCGGTCCAGTACCACGCGAACTCCGTGATCTCGGTTTTAACAAAATTATCAGCCTTGCGCCGGAGGTACTGTAATGAGTAAAAGTTTGAAAACTGGCGACAAAGTCAAGATTATTGCAGGCGACCACAAAGGCGAAATCGCAGAGATCATTAAAATCGACAAGCAAGCTGGCAAAGCTATGCTGAAAGATATTAACATCCGCGAGCGCCACATGCGCCGTACGCAATATAACCCTCAAGGTGGAAAGAAAGAAGTTCACGTAGGAATTGATCTTTCTAACCTCAAAAAGGAGGATAAGTAATGGCTGAATCAAAAACTATGCCCAGACTCAAAAAAATGTACAATGATGAAATTGCAAAGCAACTTCAAAGTGAACTTGGCTTGGCAAATATCAATCAAGTACCAAAGTTAGAGAAAGTTGTCATCTCGAGTGGCGTCGGTAAAAAACGTGAGGACAAACGCTTCACCGAGACCGTTGAGCTTACTCTAACCAAAATTACTGGTCAAGCCACAACAAGCCGCCTTGCCAAAAAATCCATTGCGGGTTTCAAAATCCGTAAAGGCATGGGTGCACCCGTTGGCTACCTCACAACTTTACGCAATGATAAAATGTATGAATTTGTTGACCGCTTAATCAACATCGCATTGCCACATGTTCGTGACTTTCATGGCGTTAGCCGTAAAGCCTTCGACAAACAAGGGAACTATAGTCTCGGCCTCAAAGAGCAAACTGTTTTCCCAGAAATCACTTTCGAAGATGCTGCAGTCTTGCATGGTCTAGAGATTACTTTTATCATTAAAAATGGCTCAAAGGAAGGGAGTACCAAATTGTTAGAAGCATTTGGAATGCCGTTTGAAAAGGAGGGTAAATAATATGGCGAAAAAATCAGCCGTCCTCCGCGACGAAAAACGACGCAAGATGTACGAAAAGTATAAAGCAAAACGTGCCGAATTGAAGGCTGCTGGCGATTTGGAAGGCTTACAAAAACTTCCACGCAACTCCAGCCCAACTCGTCTCAAAAATCGCGATATGCTTGACGGTCGCCCACGTGGTTATATGCGCTACTTCGGCCTTAGTCGTATCAATTTCCGTGAAAAAGCCTCAAAGGGTGAAATCCCTGGCGTAACAAAGAGTAGCTGGTAGGAAAGGAGAGAAGAAATATGTCATTACAATCAACTGATCAAATCGCCGACCTCATTACTCGCATTCGTAACGCCATCATGGTTGGTAAAACTGAAATCCGCGTTCCAACCAGCAAACTTAAAGTTGCCGTCATTGAAGGTCTCATCAATGCAGGATACATTGATAGCTATGAAGTCGAAGAAGCGAAGCCACGTGGCGTACTACATGTTACAATTTGCAAAGACGGTGAAATCGCGAAAATTAGCGAAATTAGCAAAGTTTCAAAACCAGGTCGTCGCATTTACGTTGGATCCGAAGATATTCCAGTCGTAAAGTCTGGCCGTGGCATTGTCCTGCTTAGTACAAGCAAGGGTATCATGACTGGCCGCGAAGCCAAAAAACAACATCTTGGTGGCGAAATCCTGGTAAAGGTCTATTAACCTTTTACCAAGGACAAAAGCTCCACTCTACTAAGTGACAAAAAGTTCCTCCTCCGAGGAACTTTTTGTCATAAAAACGCACCTCAGCTATATACTCCAACCACCCCCTAAACCGCCAGCAATCCTTCCTGATTCCGCTAATGTATGCTACAATGATAATATTACCCAATAAAATGAGAGGTGGACGTAATGGATTTTACAGGACGCGACTTTTTGCAAATACTAGATTTTAGCTCTGACGAGCTACGCTACATGCTAGAAGTTGCCAAAATCTTCAAAAACTACAAAAAAACTGGCCAAAGCCACAAATATTTTCCCGATAAGAATATCGTCCTTCTCTTCGAAAAAACTTCCACTCGCACTCGCTGTAGCTTTGAAGTCGCCGGTCATGACCTTGGTATAGGTGTGACTTATCTCGATCCAACCGGCTCACAAATGGGACACAAAGAATCCATCGCTGACACCGCCCAAGTCCTCGCCAAACTCTATGACGGCATCGAATATCGCGGCTTTGCCCAGAAAACCGTCAACGACCTCGCCAAATATTCTAGCGTTCCAGTCTGGAACGGCCTCACTGATTACTGCCACCCTACCCAAGCTCTCGCCGATTTTATGACTATCGAAGAGTATTTCGGCAGCCTCAGCGGTCTAACCGTCGCCTATCTCGGCGATACTCGCAATAATGTCGCCAACTCCCTCATGGCTATGAGCGCAAAAATGGGCGTTAATTATATTGCCTGCGGGCCCACTGCGCTCAAACCCGACTCTGGGCTTCTCAAGAAATGCCAAGCTGTCGCCGCCGAAAACGGTAGCACCATCACAATCACTTCCGACCTTCAAGCCCTATCCGACACTGCCGACGTCGTCTACACCGACGTTTGGCTCTCCATGGGTGAAGACAAGTCGAAATGGGGTGAACGCATTAAACAGCTGAAACCTTATCAAGTCACCATGAAAGTTATGGATTTAGCTAAGCCTACGACCATTTTTATGCATCCTCTGCCCTCCTTTCACGATCTTGAAACGGCAGTCGGTCGCGATGTTTACGAAGAATATGGCCTCAATGAGCTAGAAGTCACAAACGAAGTCTTCACCTCCGAACGTTCACTCGTCTTCGAAGAAGCCGAAAACCGTATGCATACTATCAAAGCCATCATATATTTAACCTTAAAAGATAAGGAGTAACCAGTGAAAAGTGTCATTTGCAATTTTAGCGAAATCGCACCACTCAAAAAAGTTTTAATGCACCGTCCAGGCAACGAATTCTTAAATCTCACCCCCAACTCACTCGAGCGACTACTCTTCGACGATATTCCTTACCTGAAAATCGCCCAGCAGGAACACGACGCCTTCGCTAACGCCTTGCGCGCTGAAGGCGTAGAAGTTATCTATCTTGAAGATCTAGTCGCCGAAGCACTCGATAACACCAGCGCCGGTGTACGCAAAGAATTTCTTCAACGTTTCATCAGCGAAGCAGGTGTCACCTCACCTAAAATTGCTAAACACTGTTACAATCTCCTAAACAGTTATAAAAATAATCGCGAAATGATCAAAAAATGCATCACCGGCATCGACATTTCTGAGCTCAAACGCTTAAGCGGCGTCTCTGGATTCTACGCTACGCGAGACATTGGGCGCATGGTCATTGACCCCATCCCAAATCTCATCTTCCAACGTGATCCCATGGCTACCATCGGTTATGGCGCCACCCTTCATAAAATGTGGGCTCCCACCCGTACCCGCGAATCAATTTTCGCTGAATATATTTTCAAATACCACCCTTTCTATGAGGACACTAAACTCTACTACGACCGCACCGAACCATATTCTCTTGAAGGCGGCGACATTCAAGTTCTCTCAAACGAAGTCATCGCGATCGGTATCTCACAGCGCACCGAACCTGACGCCATCGCTGAATTCGCCAAAGCCTTATTCAAAAATAAGGATAACACTTTCAAATACATCCTAGCTATCGACATTCCTGACGAACGTAGTTTCATGCATCTTGATACCGTCATGACCCAAGTCGATACCAACAAGTTTGCCGTCCAAGACGCTATTATGGACATCTCCACCATCTACGAAATCACCAAAGGTCGCGGCGATGAACTCGAAATCGTCGAAAATCGCCAAAGCCTTCAAAAAGTTCTAGAAAAGTATCTCCACCTTTCGCGTGTTGAGCTCATCAAATGCGGCGACGGCCGCCGCATTGACGCCGAACGTGAACAGTGGAGTGATGGTGTTAACCTACTCTGTATCCGCCCCGGCGTCGTTATTGCCTACGATCGCAACTTCGTTACCAACGAAACTTTGCGCCGTCACGGTATCGAAGTCATTGAAATCCCCAGCTCTGAAATTTCCCGCGGACGTGGTGGTTCACATTGTATGGCTATGGCACTAGTGCGCGAGGAGAACTAGATAAAATAATATACGCATGATAAATCTAAAACCACTGAGAAAGGGAACAATGTTCAAGAAGAAAAATCGCAATAAAAACAGCCGACCAATGCTTTCGGCTTACTCGATTATTATGATTTTGATTATTGCGCTAGGGATTATCTCCCATCTGCTACCTAAAGCCCAATTCACACCCATCCCAGTCGAAGAACCCCCCACTAACGAAGTCGAAGCGACGCCTACAACTAATAGCGAAGACATCACGCCAGAAACCAATAGCAGCGAAAGTCAGACGCCTTCACTCGAAAACACTAGTAATCCGGAAAATGTCATCGACAATCAAACGGAAACCAGCTCAAATAACTCCAGTACATTACCAGTCGAAGGCATCGACACTGAAATCGATAATGGTGAGATTACAGAAAAGCCCGACCACTTTATTAGCGATACGGCTGGAGAAAATACTTATGACAGCCTTGAAGCCTGTCAAGAAGCAACCGGAAACGAATGTGCTATTGTCAACGGTTCTGGAGTAGTTGGCGCAAAACTTTGGCAAATTCTTATCGCACCCATCCTCGGCTTTGAAAACGCTATTGACGTCTGTATCTTCATTATGGTTCTCGGCGGTTTCCTAGCTATTGTCGCTAAAACCAAAGCCCTCGACAACGGGATCAAGTTCCTCGTCAAAAAACTCCACGGCAAAGAGTATTTGCTTATCGTCCTTCTCATGCTCATCTTTTCAATCATGGGAACAACTTATGGCTTCCTCGAGGAAAGCGTCGGCTTTTATGTCTTAATTGCGGCAACCATGTTTACTGCTGGGCTTGACCCACTGGTTGGCGTCGCTACTATCTTGCTCGGTGCTGGTTCCGGCGTACTCGGCTCCACAATCAATCCCTTTGCCACTGGCGTCGCCTTAAGTGCTATGAAAGACGCTGATATTCCTTACGACCAAGGCACTATTATCCTCATCGCTACAGTCCTCTGGCTAACCACCCTTGCCATCGCCATCTTCTTCACCATCTATTACGCTAAAAAAGTCCAACGCAACAAAGGTTCGACTTTTCTCAGCCTCCGCGAACAAGCTGCTGCTGAAAAAACCTACAGCAAATACCTTAACAAGTCTAAAGACGATGGGGAGGACGGTTTATCTACTTACCAAAAATGGACTTTGGTCGTCTTTGCTCTCACTTTTCTAGTCATGATCGTTGGATTCATTCCGTGGGGAGAATTCGGCATCACTTTCTTTGAAGAATGGACAGGCTGGCTCACTGGCGCTGCACTTGGTAACTGGTGGTTCTATGAGGCCGCACTCTGGTTCCTAATCAGCTCAATCATTATCGCCATCATTAACCGCACCGGAGAACGAGGCTTTATCGATACGTTCATCAGCGGTGCTGGCGACATGATTGGTGTCGTCCTAGTTGTCGCTGTCGCTCGCGGTGTTTCCATACTCATGGGCCAAACTTTCCTCGATAACTTCATTATCTTCAACGCCTCCAATTTCCTTGCTACTCTTCCCGAAATGGTATTCGTTCCACTAAATTACCTACTTCACATCATTCTCTCCATTCTCGTCCCGTCATCTTCCGGCCTCGCCACCTTGTCTACACCAATTATTGCACCCGTCGCCGCCACGCTCGGTTACAACACGAATGTAACTGCCATGACAATCGTCGCAGCCAATGGCCTAACCAATCTTATCACCCCGACCTGTGGTGCCATTATGGGTGGACTAGCTCTAGCTAAAGTCGACTATCCAACTTGGTTTAAGTGGGGAATCCGAGTCGTTGCCACTATTGCCGTCGTGAATATTGTCGTACTTTGTCTCTTCTCACTCTAGACTATCCCTTGTCAACTTTACCTTAGTATGATAAAATAACAAAGAATATTAAGTTATAAGGAAGAATATGAGTCGTATCGGAAAACAACCCATCGAAATTCCGGCGGGAGTGACAATCACGGTCGGCGACAAAGATATTGTTGTCGCTGGACCGAAAGGTTCACTCACAGTTCCGCTTCAGGAAAACGTCAAAGTGACCGTAGAAGACAATACTGCTACTGTCACCCGCAATAATGACGAGCCAAAATCACGTGCTTGGCATGGTCTACAGCGCGCTCTGCTCAATAACGCCGTTACTGGCGTCACCAAAGGGTTTGAGAAAAAACTCGAAATCAACGGTGTCGGTTTTCGCCTTAGTGGCGGACCAAAAGAAATCGAAATGGCCCTTGGCTTTTCTCACCCAGTAAAATATAGCGCACCAGAAGGAATTGAGCTTAAAACCGACAAAATGACAATCACAGTCAGCGGTATCGACAAACAACAAGTCGGTCAAGTCGCAGCCGAGATCCGTGCGCTTAAAAAGCCTGAACCATACAAAGGTAAAGGTATTAAATACGCTGACGAAGTTATTCTTCGCAAGGCAGGAAAGGCAGGGAAGAAATAATGAACACCACATTTCGCGCAAAGCGCACTCGTGCTAAAATTCATGGTACTGCCGAGCGTCCACGTCTCAGCGTACATATTAGCAATATGCATATTACTGCACAAATTATCAACGACGATGATAGCAAAACTCTGGCTTACGCTACAACTATAGGTAGCAAGCTCACCGGCAACAGAACTGAAAAAGCCGCTGCTATCGGTAAAGAAATTGCCACAAAAGCAAAAAAAGCCAACATCAAATCTGTCGTTTTTGATCGTGGAGCAAAATTATATGCTGGTCGTATGTCTGCATTAGCTGACGCGGCCCGCAAGGAAGGATTGGAGTTCTAAAATGGCTGACACTGATAAAAATGCCAAAGTCATTAATAAATCCGGTACACTCAAAATGAACGACGATGTCGCAGCAACCAAATCACGCAAAGACATCGGCGGAAAACCAATGGGGCGCCGCAACAACCGCCGCGATCGTAATCGCAATCAAGACAACACTCCAAAAGAGTTTGACACCGTTACCATCAACATTGATCGCGTATCTCGTACCGTCAAAGGTGGACGCCGCATGCGTTTCAAAGCCCTTGTTGCAATTGGTAACCACAAAAATAAAATCGGTATTGGTATCGCTAAAGGCGGAGATGTCACCAGCGCTGTTCAAAAAGCCACAACAAAAGCTAAGAAAAACATGATTGAATTCAACATGGATGGCGAAACTATCTGTCACGAAGTTGAAACGCGCGCCACTGGTGCTGATGTCTTACTAAAACCAGCCGCACCAGGTACTGGTATTATTGCTGGCGGCGTAGTTCGAAGCATCATCGGTCTCACAGGCATCAAAAATTTGATTTCCAAGAGCCTTGGCAGCACCAACAAAGTCAACATCGCCTATGCCGTTATCGAAGGGCTTCGCCAACAAGTTCCACGCGATGAATGGGTTGGCAACTCTGGCAAAAAAGACACCAAAGCCGCCTCAAAAAAGGAGGATAAATAATGAAGTATAACGATTTACAAGTCAATCGCAATACTCGTCCTACTCGTGCAGGACGCGGCATCTCCGCCGGTAAAGGTAAGACAGCTGGTCGCGGTACCAAGGGTCAAAAAGCGCGTACCGGTCACAGCAAAATGCCAGCTGGGTTCATGGGCGGACAACGCGCCATCATGCAAGCTATTCCAAAACTTAAAGGTTTTAAGAGCATTCATGAAAAAGCCCAAGTTGTCTACACTGATAGACTCAATGATCTCAATGGCAAAATCGACAACTTCACCCTCGCCGATCATGGACTCATTAAAAATCCATATGCGAAGGTTAAAGTCATCACCAGAGGAGAGCTGACTGCAAAAGTCGAACTCGAGACTCAATTTGCAAGTAGAACTGCAATTGAGGCCATCAAGGGTATGGGCGGAAACTTCACAAAAGTTGCCGTGCCAAAGCGCATTGCTACGAAAAAAGAAAACGTAAAGGCTTAGAACTTACAGTTTTCCTACAGAAAGTGACCTTATTTTAGGGTCACTTTCTTATTTCCATGCTATAATAATATACAGTCAGAGAAACCGGAGTAATAGAGTATGAATTTCAAAACTATTTTTAAGTCACTAAAAAACAAAGACATGCTAAAACGCGTCATGATTATTTTGGGGCTTTTGGTAGTATATCGCTTCTTAGCACACATCCCAGTCCCACTCGGTGAACCAACCACTTTTCAAGAAGCCATCCAAAATCTTATCCAAAAATCCGACTTCGGTAGTTTTCTCAATCTCATCTCTGGCGGCGGACTAACTGCATTCTCGATTCTTTTGGTCGGTATTTCTCCTTATATTACTGCGCAAATTGTAGTCCAACTAATTACTAAAGCCATCCCTAGACTTGAGGAGCTCTCGCAAGACGGCGAATCTGGACGTCGCAAGATTAGCCAGTGGACTCGCGTCCTAACCGTCCCTCTAGCAATCGTACAATCAATTGCTTACATATTTATACTTTATCAGTCCGTACTTGCCTCAAATACCGCTATTTCCTATGTTCCAACAACAGCCGATTGGATGTTATCAGTAACCGCTATGGTCGCCGGATCAGTTATTCTTATGTGGTTCGGCGAACTTATGACCGAACAGGGAATCGGTAACGGTATCTCCCTCATCATCTTTACTTCAATTATTTCCCAACTTCCTACCACCCTGACTAGCCTTGGTAGCGCCCTATTTGATACATCGGCAGGCACATTGTCGCTCTTTGGTTGGTTTAATCTACCAGTCAACCCATCTATGTTTTGGATTATCTTAGCTTTTGCGATAGCAATTCTCATTGTCATTTATTTCCTTGTCAAGCTCAACGAAGCTCAGCGCGTCATCACAATCAACTACGCTAAGCGTGTTCACGGCAATAGTGCGTACGGCGGCATCAAGTCAATCTTACCTCTCAAACTCATTGCTGCCGGAGTAGTTCCTGTAATCTTTGCTACCGCTTTCCTCTCTTTGCCAGCTTTACTCGGACAGTTTATACAAACCGTCAATCCCGAAGGAACCTTCGGTAATACCCTAATGACACTGTTCACTGCACCATCAGCATCGAACTTTAGCGCAATGTATCCAGATGGTATCACAGTGCAATGGTTCTTTTACCCAGCAGTTTATTTTCTGCTCGTTGTGCTATTCACTTATTTTTATACTGGAATCATCTTCAATACAAAAGAAATCGCTGATAATCTTCAGAAACAGGGCGCTTTCATCGAAGGTGTACGACCAGGCATCCAAACTGCAGAATATCTTGGTAAAACCATTAATCGGCTAAACCTATTTGGTGCCTTAACTCTTGGTCTTATCGCCATGCTCCCATTCTTAACAGATTATATTTTCATTATCATAGCGGGCGCTCCCATGGGTTTATCATTATCGGGTACCGGTCTACTCATTGTTGTTACAGTTGCCCTTGAAAACATTCGCCAACTCCAATCCCGCGCCTTGATGGTAACATACGATGACTATAAATAATCAAAAAGGTAAAACAAAGTGGGCAAGATCATAACTCCAAACATAAATAAAAATAAGGTAACCCCCGAAGAAATGAAGCTACCAACTTGGCGCAAGCTACATTTTAAGGTTAGCCACATTATCGGAATTATCGTTTTACTTTTAGCTACAGTTTTCTTTGGTAGAGTTGCAATTTGGGAACATGCTTATCTCAATCGTATGGAGGGAAGCGAACGTGCAACGTCATCATTGAACACAAATACGGAAGGAACGGAAGAAGAGGTTGATAAAACCATTCCCACAGAAACCGAGATCAGCGAATACACTGTAGCTGCCGATCGCCCTAGATATCTTAATATACCAAGCATTAAGCTTGACCGAGCCAGAATCACCGAAGTCGGCATCAAACCCAACGGTGAACTCGGTACACCATATAATATATATGATATTGGATGGTATAACGAGAGCGGCCTACCAGGCAGCAATAAGGTCTCAGTCATGGATGCACATGGTGGTGCTCCAGGAATCGGAGCATTTGGCAGCTTGACCAATATCAAACGTAACGATGAAATAAAAATCGAAATGGGCGATGGTCGAGAGTTTACTTATCTCGTTGTCGATACCGCTACAAAGGCTCTCGGAGAAGAAGCCAATAATTATATGGTCACGGCCTTTGAGAGCCCCGAAGCAGACAAAGGCTCATTGACCTTAATTACATGTACTGGCCTTTACTGGTCTACAAGCCAGACATATTCACACAGATTTTTCGTACGCGCGGTATTAAAATAAATCAAAAATTCCCAAACTAAGGGTTTACACTAAGTATTTTCTATGATAAAATAAAAAAGTAATTTATGGCTAGTCACAATAAAGCTAACAAGGCTAAAACTTCTGGTGGGAACCAGAAGGAAGTAATCAAGCTCACAGGCAAGGTCGTTGAGTCTTTGCCTAACACTCAGTTTCGAGTGGAGCTTGAGAACGGCCATAGAATCATCGCACACATGAGCGGACGTATGCGCAAAAATTTTATCCGCCTAGTGCCGGGAGACCGGGTAGAAGTTGAGCTGACCCCGTACGATCTGTCAAAGGGTCGCATCAGTTTTCGATTGCAATAAAGAATATTAATTGTTGCAAGATTTTTAGTTGCCGATCATAGTATGCGCAAAGCTACGACCGAACAATTATAAGTTTTACAGCAGGTAACGGAAAGGATTTTGACACTGTGAAAGTACGTGCTAGTGTTAAAAAAATCTCTCCTGATGACATCATTGTTCGCCGCAAAGGCGTACTTCGTGTCATCAATAAGAAAAAACCTAAAAATAAGCAAAGGCAGGGTTAAGCATGGCAAGAATTGCTAGTGTGACCATCCCAAATGATAAGCAGGTGTGGATCGCTCTCACCAGTGTCTATGGAATTGGTCAAACAACGAGTAAAGCCATCCTTGCGGAGGCCAAAGTCGAGCCTACCACTCGGGTGAAAGATCTCACCGAGGCTGAAATTCAGAAAATTAATGATCTCATCAGCAGCAAATATACTGTTGAGGGCGATCTGAAACGCCTCGTTACCAACAATATTAAACGTCTTAAAGACATTAACTCCTACAAAGGATCCCGTCACAAAGCTGGTCTTCCAGCTAATGGTCAACGTACCCGCACGAACGCACGTACTCGTAAAGGTCGGGCAATTGCCGTAGGTGGCGCACAGCCAAAAGCAGCAAGTAAGACTTAGGAATAGGAGTAATAAATGACAGAAGAAAAGAAAGTGATAGATGGCGCAGAAGCAGTAGCCGAAGCTCCAAAAGTCGCCAAAATCAAAGGCAAAAAGGGTAAACGACTTGTAACATCTGGTCAAGTACATATTCAAGCCACCTTTAACAACACTATTATCACTGTTACCGATAAAAATGGCGGTGCCTTAAGTGCTAGCTCAGCTGGAGCTAATGGTTTCCGTGGTAGCAAAAAAGGCACAGCCTATGCTGCCCAAATCGCAGCCGAAAAAGCTCTTGAAATCGCCAAACGCGAGCATGGTCTAAACAGTGTTGATGTTTTCGTAAGTGGCATTGGCCTCGGTCGCGATAGTGCAATTCGCGCCGTCTCAAATGTCGGCATTAAGATTGATAGTATTACTGATGTTACCCCAATCGCGCACGGTGGCGTGCGTCCTAAGGGAGAAAGGAAACCGTAATGGCACGAGATACTTCTCCAATTGTAAAACAAAGCCGTCGCGAAGGTTATGCTTTAGCACCAAAAGCGCATAAGGTTATGGCTAAAAAGTCTGGTATTCCTGGCGAGCATGCCGATATGCGTATTCGCGGTGGTAGTCTATATCTCACACAACTTCGCGAAAAACAAAAAGTTCGTAGACTTTATGGTTTACTCGAAAAGCAATTTGCTAAACTAATGAAAGAGGCAGCAAAAGCTGACGGTCTTGCTGGTGAAAACTTGCTTCAATACCTTGAACGACGTGCTGATAATGTTGTCTATCGTGCTGGCTTTGCAACAACACGACGACAAGCGCGCCAGTTGGTCTCTCACGGTCATTTCACGCTTAATGGTCGCAGGATCGATATTCCGAGCATTCGCCTCAAACCTAACGACATCCTAGAGGTCCGCACAAAATCCCAAAAATCAGAATACTTCAAAAATCTTGATAACATCGTCAGTAGTGCATCTACTACTCCGCTTAGTTGGCTTAAGTCTGATCCAAAGAAAATGAAAATTGAAATTACTGGCTTACCAAAGCGCGAAGAAGCGGAAGCTGGCATTAACGAACAACTAATCGTTGAGTACTACTCACGTTAAGGAGGATAAATGACTACAAAAGTTATTCACGAGGCCAATTTAGCCGAAGTCAACCAAGTTGGTGACAGTAGCGCTGAGTTTGTGATCCGTCCATTATTCTATGGTTACGGGAACACCTTGGGTAACTCGATTCGTCGAGTCTTACTATCCAGCATTAAGGGTGCGGCGATTACAGCATTTAGCATTGAAGGTACAAACCACGAATACGCTCCTATCGCAGGTGTTCGTGAAGATGTTGTCGACATCATGTTAAATCTTAAAAATATTCGTCTCAAATCACACTCAGATGAGCCAGTCGAAGTTGCTTTCGAATTTAAAGGAAAAGACGCTGGCGAAAACGGCAAAGTTGTAGCTGGTGATATTAAATGGCCAGCCGGAATCGAAGTCGGCAATCCAAATCAAATCATTTGCCACATTGACGATCCAAAATTCGTTCTTAAAATGAACTTTGTTGTTGAAACTGGTCGCGGCTATCTCAGTATCGAGCAATCCAGTAATGACCGCCTTCATAGCGACATGATTGCTCTTGACGCCGTCTTTAGCCCAGTCCTACGCGTGCGTTTTAAAGTTGAAAACACCCGTGTGGGTCAAGATACAAACCTTCAACAGTTGACCATCACAGTCGTCACTGATGGAACAATCACTCCTCAAGAAGCATTTGAGGAAGCCAACGCAATCCTAGTCAACCAATACACAGCTCTAGCCGGTAGCACTACTGTTGAAAGCGCTCCAGCTCCAGGCGTCGAACAGGAGTCTGATGATTCTGGTCTAGCCTTACCAATCGAGGAGCTTGGTCTTTCAGCCCGAACTGCCAATGCGCTGGTCAACAACGATATTAAAACCGTCCGCGATTTGGTGGCGCTCTCAGAAGTTGATCTAAAAGATCTCAAAGGCTTCGGTAGCAAAGCTTTGGACGAAGTTAAAGAAAAACTAACGGAGTTGTTATAATGCATCGTCATGGATACAAAGGTCGCAAGTTCGGTCGTGAAACGGACCAACGACGTGCTTTGCAACGTGGGCTTATCAAAGCACTAATTGAGCATACCGAAATTACAACCACCCTTGCACGCGCAAAAGAAATGCGCCGTGAAACCGAAAAACTAATTACAATTGCGAAAAAGGGCGGCCTTGCAAACCGCCGCCTGCTCATTTCGCGCCTCGATGATATCAAATCTGCTGATTTACTAATGGACGTCATCGCCCCCCAAATCAAACGTGACTCTGGTTATTTGCGTATCGAACGTGCCGGTTTTCGCAAGGGCGATAATACCGAAATGGGAACTATCAGCTTCGTAGATGATATCGATTTAACCAAAAAGGCTGATTCCAAAGCCGCGAAGGAGGGGAAATAAATGAAAACTGTAGCAAAAACCTATAGCCAGAAGCCAGCGGAAATCGCACGTGAATGGTGGATCATTGATGCAGGCAGCATGCCACTTGGCAAACTAGCCGTCGTCATCGCAGATAAACTCATGGGCAAAAGCAAAGTCACTTACACCCCACATGTCGATAATGGTGATTACGTTGTCGTGATTAACGCAAAAAACATTCAAACCACTGGCAACAAAATGGTTGATAAAAAATATTATCGACATAGTGGTTTTCCAGGCGGTCTAACCGAACTTAAACTCGAAGAGGTTATCGAAAAAAATCCCAAAATCGCGCTTGAGCAAGCCGTGAAAGGTATGATGCCAAAAAACAAGCTCGCCGCCAATCGTTTGGCACGCCTTCGGGTATTTGATGGAGCCGAGCATGCTCATACCGCTCAAAATCCAAAGGAGATTAAATAATGGCTACAAAAGATACATATATTTACGGTCTTGGTCGTCGCAAAGCTGCTACAGCTCGCGTTCGCCTCTACAAAGGTAAAGGAGAAATCACGATCAACAATAAGCCCGCACTCGAATATCTGTCCGGCAATAAAAGCTTATTAGCCGAAATCACCGATCCACTCGCGCTAGCTGAAAAGCAGAACAATTACGACGTTTCCGTACGCGTCGCTGGTGGGGGTCTAGCTGGTCAAGTTGACGCCATTAAACTGGCTCTCAGCAAAGCCCTAACAACCGAAATGGCCGACTTGCGTCCAGTACTCAAAAAAGCTGGCTTCCTCAAGCGCGATCCGCGCGAAAAGGAGCGCAAAAAATACGGTCTACGTTCCGCACGACGCAAAGAACAATTCTCCAAGCGTTAATTGCGAAACTATAGCAATAAATTTGGTCTCAGCTCTAGTTGGGACCAAATTTTTGTATTATAATACATGGTATGTTACCTCAAGCCCTACAAGATACCATCGAAGCTCTTGGCCATCTGCCGGGCGTCGGCGCTCGCACCGCTGAACGCTATGCCTACTACCTATTCAAAAGTAACCCCCGCATCAGCGTAGATATTGCTGAAACCCTCGCCAGTTTACATAGTGGGGTTAAATATTGTCCTACCACTTTTGCTCTCATTGACGTTAATACGGAACAATCCGAACTCTACACCGACCCAAAGCGCGATAAAACCACAATTCTAGTCGTTGAAGAGCCACTCGATATCTACGCCATCGAACAAACCAAACAATTCAATGGTACATATCATGTCCTTGGCGGAGCCATCTCGCCTATTGATGGTATCTCAATCGATCAACTCCACGTCAAAGAGCTTCTTTCTCGCATTGGTCCAGACAAAGTAAATGAGATCATTATCGCCACCAACCCTAGCGTTGAAGGAGAATCAACGGCTCTCTTATTACAAAAGATCCTCCACGAGCAACATCCCGATGTCAAAGTGACACGGCTTGCTCGCGGCCTACCACTTGGTGTCGATCTAAGCTATGCTGATCAAATCACTTTGTCGGCCGCACTAGAGAATCGCACCAATCTTTAAAAACAAGCATTCATAATTAATTTACTCTTCCCAAAAATGCAATCCTGTTGTATAATTAAAACCAGAACTGCATAAAATTAATCTTATTTTTGTGCTTCAATCAAGTAAACAGGGTGGGGGGGGGGTAAGGATTTTGAAATTATTATGCCCTACAAATATGTGAAGAGACTTCTTGACATTATCACTAGTTTTCTAGGCGTTATCGCCTTAATTCCTATCACCATCATCATTAAAATTGCCTATATTCTTACAGGTGATTTACACTCAATCTTCTTCATCCAGCCACGAATCGGGAAAAATGGCAAAATCTTCAAAATCATCAAATATCGCTCCATGGCTCCTCACGCTGATAGAGACCTAGAAAAGCTGCTCGAAAAGAAAGAATATCAACAACAGTGGAAAATGTTTCAAAAAATTGATAATGATCCACGCATCACTAAAATCGGAAGATTTCTTCGTAAAAGTTCAATTGATGAATTTCCGCAATTCATCAATGTCCTGTTAGGACATATGTCCGTAGTTGGACCACGCCCTCTTATCCCTGGAGAAATCGAAAATCACAAAGGCGATGCAGTAAAATACCAATCAGTCAAACCCGGAGTCACTGGGTACTGGGCAATGCGCATCCGTAGCGACAAAAATAGTGACTACTCTGAGCGTCTTAAGCTTGAATATTTTTATATCGATAACCAAAGCCTTGCACTTGATGGAAAAATCGTTTTTCAAACCGTTGGCACAGTTTTGAAGCAAAAAGGAGCAAAATAGATGCCCGTTAATAATAATTGTAACCTAGTTTCCGTCATTACCCCCGTCTATAATTGCGAAAAGTTGATTGCACAGACAATCACATGCGTACAAAAGCAAACACACACAAACTGGGAACTACTTCTAGTCGATGATTGCTCAACCGATAAATCTGCTAAAATCATTAAAAGCTTCGCAAAACAAGACTCACGCATTCACTACATAAAGTTGCCTGCTAATAGCGGAGCAGCTACGGCGCGCAACCGCGCGCTCAAAGAGGCAAAAGGAAAATTTATTGCATATCTAGATGCAGACGATTTATGGAAAGAGAACAAACTGGAAAAGCAAATTGAATTCATGCTTTCCAACAATTATGCTTTTACATGTACTTATTACGAAAAAATAGACAATAGCGGTAAAAGCCTAAACAAAATAATAAAACTTCCGTCGAAAATCAATTACAATCTATTCTTAAAGAATACTATCATTCAAACCGTCGGTGTCATGGTTGACGCCAGTATAACTGGCAAAAAACTTCTCACCATGCCTAACATTCGCCGTAGACAAGATGCGGCCACCTGGTGCCAACTTCTCAAAAATAATTTTGATTGCTATGCCGTTCCAAACGTCTTATCGTACTATAGAGTAGTTAAACACTCACTATCAAGCAACAAATTCAAAGCCGTCAAAATGAACTGGCATTGGTATCGCAACATAGAACATTTATCCTTATTGAAAACCTATTATTGCTTTGCTGGATATGCGCTCAATGCAGTCAAGAAACGTATATATTTACAAAAATATTTCAATCGTACTAAGCAAAAACAGCGGATTCTATACATTGCCACCATGGCCACTAAAAGAAAACGCCTCGACGGAGAAACCACTAAATGCAACCTGCTCAAAGACTACTTAAATAGCATAAATGAGTTTGAGTTCACTAGTATAGACACCGATAATTGGCAAAAAGGAGTCGCCCAGCTAACATGCCGAATTCTTTCCAACTATACCAAAAACGATATTTTGATTGTATCCGCAGCTAATCGTGGTGCACATATTATTCTAACCTTTCTAGACAAGGTTAGAAATCGTAAGCCATTATATTATTTCGTCGTTGGTGGATCACTTGCACAAGACATAAAAAAGCATCGCTGGAAAATTCAGCCATACCAAAATGCTACAAGAATCTATGTAGAATCAAATGAATTAAAAAATGCACTAAAAAAATACGGCCTCACAAACATCGAAGTTGTTCCTAATTTTAAGAAAATAAAAGAATTCACACCTCAATACCACAAAACAAATACCACAAAATTTGTCTTTTATGGCAGAGTCATCAAAGAAAAAGGGATTGAGGAGGCAATTAAATTAATTAAACGACTAAACGCTGAAAACATCACTAGCTCTCTTGATATCTATGGGCAATGCACAGACGAATATCTCAAAAAACTCAAGCCATCCCTAAACGACAGTATCAAGTATCACGGAGTACTCGAACCGAATAACAAAACTGAATACGAAACATTATCTAAGTACGATATTTTTATCCTCCCTACTGAGTATTCTGGAGAGTGCCTCCCTGGAGCGTTAATAGATGCCTATATCTCTAGACTTGCCGTCGTAGTTTCTAACTGGAAATATGCTAAAGAATACGTTGAAGACAGCAAAAACGGCGTGATATTTCAATATGGCAATTACGACGACATGTATCAAAAAACCATCAGTTTAATTCGCGAAAATAGTATCCAAAAATACAAGCAAAGATCTAGAGAACTAGCGCAACAATACAATCTTGAACAAGTTCTACTAAAATTCAAAACGGAATTACTGGAGAATTTGCAATGAGCACAATGCAACTACTAAAACGCTGGGGTAAAATGCTGTGCGGAAAAAGTACTTTTCACGTCAAGCAAGGCAAAGGAAAATTCTTTTCGACCACAGAAGTCAAAGGCTATTATAATGATTTGACCAACAAAGTATCCACAAACATCATTCTAGATAAAAACGGTATTCCTAAAAATACTACTATTACTGGAGTGGAAGCATATTTTCCTATCACAATCTTTCAATACGGCCTCGGACTTTACGATTTATACCTCAAATCCGATAACCCTTCTTATTTATCACGCTTCCTCAAAATAGCAGACTGGAGTTTGACTAATATAAAACCTAACGGTATGTGGAACTGTATGGATCAAATACATGACAAAGCACACCAATCACAATCATCTATGTGTCAGGGGGAAGGGGCGTCAGTCTTGCTAAGAGCATACAAACAAACTAAAGATAAAAAATACTACAACGCAGCAAAGAAGGCCATCGACTTTATGCTAAAGAGTACCACAGATGGAGGGACTACATATTATAGTGATAGCAACATCATCTTTCAAGAATACGTTTCGGAATATAATTTATCCGTACTCAACGGTTGGATATTTTCCATCTTCGGGCTATACGACTTCACCCTTATTAACCATGAAAACCACTATAAAACCATCTTAGACCAAACTATCAATACTCTATGTAAAAGCCTTAAAAATTACGACCGAGGATTTTGGTCAAACTACGATGTCGTCGGCACAATTGCAAGTCCAGCCTATCATGAACTTCATGTATCACAATTGGAAGTTTTATATAATCTCTTCCATAAATCAGAATTTAAATCTTATGCCACAAAATGGGAAGCATGTGAAAAATCCTTCGCGCACAAAATTCTTGCAATCTGTATAAAACTAAAACAAAAAATTTATAAAAATAAATATTACGACATCAACACAAGTTTAGCGAAATAGAGGTAACGATATGAAAAAAATTTTAATATTCCAGCCAAAAGAAACACTTGCGCCAATCGGTGGCCAAGAAGGATACCTTTTTAATCTTAGCCACGCCCTCACGCAATTAGACTACAATGTGGACTTCATCAAGTACGGAGTTCCCGCTCGCAAAACATCCAGAAAATTACCGCACCGTTTAATAGAATTACTAAGAGCAATAAAATATTCCAACACCTTAAAAATTCATAAAAGTTATGACCCGACTTGGCTAGACTATGACGTTATACATTTCCATCGCACATTAGACATGTATTATTATCGTAATTTTTTGCGTCAATACAAAGGAAAAGTAGTTCTAACTTCACATTCACCGTGTGCTTATCACCAAGAAATGTTTAATAAACTCAATAAGTTTGATTATCGCCTTTTGAAGAAAAAAATAAATAAATTAGAGGAAATAGACCAGTATGCTTTCTCGCGCGCAGATTATATCGTATACCCATGTGCCGAAGCCGAAGAGCCATACTTCCATTCATGGCCACGATATCGAGAAATTCGCGATCCTCAAAAAATGCGCTTCATACTTACCGGGATAAACCAATGCACCCCTGAAATTCCGAAAGACATTACCAGAGAAAAATATCATCTCTCAGATTCAGATTTTGTTATTTGCTATGCCGGCCGGCACAATGAAATAAAAGGATACGATAACCTTATTAAAATAGGAATGTCCGCCATAAAAGAACTTGATGCTAAAGTAATAGTTGCCGGAAAACAAGGTAATATCCCAGCACCGCAAAACCCTTCATGGATTGAAATTGGATGGACTAAGAATCCATATTCCATCATCAATTCTGCTGACATATTTATTTTGCCTAACAGAGAAACTTACTTCGATATCGCCATGCTAGAAGCATTATCATTAGGTAAAATAATTTTAGCTACTTATACTGGTGGCAACAAAATATTCAAAATATTCAAAAAATTCAAAAACGCTGGTATCTTCTATTACACTTCACCCGAAGAAGCATTACAACAGCTGCAATATATCAAAAATCTTGATGCTACAACCAGGCTCAAACTAGAAAAACGTAATCAAGAAATATTTACTGAAAATTTTACAAGCGAAATTTTCGCGAAAAAATACATCGAACTCATGGAGTCACTATAAAAGGCATATTAAGGTGATCATATGAAGAATAAAATTGCAAAGAACTATCTGTACAACTTAATCTACCAATTATTCTTAATTGTTATACCAGTTTTTGTCACACCCTATGTCGCACACATACTCGGCGATGTGCAGTCCGGCTATTATAGCTTCTCGTCTTCCATCGTTAGTTATTTCATCCTTTTAGCTTCATTAGGATTCGGTTATTATGCGCAACGCGAGATTGCCAAATATCAAAACGATAAAGCAAAACAAAGTATCTCATTCTGGGAAATTGTTATTATTAAATTTTTCACAATGCTTTTATCCTTGGCTCTCTATCTAATAACCATAAAAACCGGCATCTTTGGCGAACAGTACATGCCACTCATGCTAATATTATCCCTCAACATTGTGGCGACAGCGTTTGATGTCACCTTTATATTTCGCGGTAATGAAAACTTTAAAACTATCATTCTCAGAAATATAGCAATAAAAATTTCCGTAGTCCTCTGTATTTTTATTTTTGTAAAAGACGCAAATGATCTATGGAAGTATGCACTAATCGAATCTGCTGGTATACTATTGGGCAATTTAGTCCTGTGCATATCGCTAAAGGGCAACCTTGCCAAAATCACTTTGAAAGAATTAAGACCAATCCGACACCTTGCTCCAGCCTTAATATTATTTTTACCGTCAATTGCCGTCTCAATATACACTTCACTCGACAAAACATTAATCGGTATTATCACACACTCTGGTTCCGAAAACGGTAACTATGAATATGCTGAAAAAATAGTCAAAATGGCACTAACATTTGTAACATCTTTGGGAGTAGTTATGATACCTCGTAATTCACAAATGAATGCCGCCCACGGTCATAAATCGATTGAGCACAACATCAACCTATCACAACATTTCGTTTTTCTACTGGGTATACCATTAGCTTTTGGTTGTGCTGTCATAGCTGATAATTTTATCCCTTGGTATTTGGGTCCAGATTATACCAAAGCAGCTACACTCATGAAGATACTTTCTCCCCTTATCGTCATAATAGGACTTAGCAACGTTTATGGCTTACAATTCTTAATCCCCACCAATAAAGACAAGAAATTTACATTCGCCATTTTATGCGGAGCATGCATCAACTTTATTCTAAATATCATACTTATCAATCTTCTCCAAAGCTACGGCGCCGCAATCGCTACTATTGTTGCGGAAACGGCCGTAACCCTTATCATGAAAACCTATGTCGACCATTATATAAAAAACGATCACGCCTTCCGTAAAGCTCTAAAACCTTTTATAGCTGGAGCCATTATGTATTCCATTGGATATATTTTGAGTCGCAATTATTTATCACCAAGTATTTCTCACACCATTATCCTCGTCACAATCTGTGCCACAATATACACTATTTCAATAGCAATATTACGAGATAGTTTGTTCCTAACGATACTACACAAAATAAGGGAATCTATTTTAAAACATAATAAGGATTAATTATGATAGCCAAGAAAACAAATCAACCAGAACGCCAAAAAGCAATTCGCAAAAATCTTTCAAAGCGATTCCAACATATTACAACCGACCAAATAATATACATAACGTTCGGAGTATATCTTCTTGTCACTTTGTTAGGATATACCGTTATTCCAGAAATTTCTAAACTAGCTGACATATCTCTCAAACTTCTAAAATATTTTTGCTGCATTATATTTCTATACAAAGCCTTTATCGATCTTAAACAAGATAAAAAGGTTTCTTTATCTATAATTATTTTTACTATTCTCTCAATATTATCTTTTGTATTTTCTCAAAACCGAAATCTTTTTCTTTTCTTCTGTGCGTTAATCGGATTGCGTAAAATGAATATCCCTAAACTAATCAAAATCGCCTATTACGTAACAATCACAGTTTTTCTATCTACCATAAGCCTATCTCTGATCGGTACTATACCAAATTGGACTTTTGCCAGAGGACCTATCACTAGAAACTCTCTAGGTTTTATCTTCGCAACTGACTGCATCGGTATCTACCTATCCGTTGTTCTGATGTATTTCTATCTAAAACGTTCCAACGTCAGAATACTTGAAATCATCCTACTCGAAACACTCAATCTTTTCCTATATAAAGCCACCGATGGCAGGCTAAGCTTTATTCTAATCACAACCTTACTTGCCATCCTTCTAATAGCTAAGCTCTCATCGCTCATCTATATCAATAACAAACGCGCCACCATAGCAGAATACATCAGTCAACAATTACAACAGAAAAATTTACAAAACCATTCCGTACAAAAGATAATCAAAAGAATATGTTATATTCTGCCAGCCGTGCTATTTATAGCCTATAATTCTTTAACAGTTGTTTATTTAAATAATCCGCATGATATGAAAAAAATTGATCGTTTGTTTAGCTCTAGGCTCAAATATACTGCGCAGGCTTACGAAGAATATCATGTACCACTGTTTGGAAAAAATATTATTTGGCAAGGGTGGGGCGGATATGGCTATGTCGACGGAATAGACGTTGATAATTTTGAATACAATTTTGTTGATAGTTCATATGCGCGCCTCATCTTCGATTTTGGTATCATCTATACATTAACCGTTCTATTTGCCTATACTTATAACCTTATTTACTACCTTAAAAAGAAAGATTACTGGACCCTCTTAGTAATTATATTTGTTCTGATATGGTCCTTTATTGAACCCTTCATGATCAACATTACCAGAAATCCTTTAGCTCTCCTATTAGTACCCGTGCTAGAACTAGGACCCAGTATACATTTTAAAAAGCTAGGTAATACACTGAAGCGCAAGTCGAACGCATCACATATCTAGCATTATATTATTAAATTATGGTATAGTATTAAACATGAAAATCTCAATCGCAGGTACCGGCTATGTCGGATTATCCCTCGCTACACTTCTTTCACAAAAACACGAAGTCGTTACCTTAGACATTATTTCCGATAAAGTAAAACAAATCAACAAACGCATTTCACCCATTTCTGACGAATACATCGAAAAATTCTTCAAAGAAAAAGGTCTCAATCTTCGCGCTACGCTCGATTATGAAGATGCTTTTAATAATGCCGATTTCGTTATCATATCTACACCAACCAACTATGATCCTTATCAAAGCTTTTTCGACACTTCCTCCGTCGAAGATGTTATCCAAAAAGTCAAAAACGTCGGGAATTCCAACACTACCATCGTCATTAAATCCACAATTCCAGTCGGTTTTACTGAGAATGTAAAACAAAAATATGACTTAAAAAATATCTTCTTTTCCCCAGAATTCCTGCGCGAAGGCAAAGCTCTGTATGACAATTTATGTCCATCACGCATTATCGTTGGTGATAAAACTCCAGAAGCTCATAAGTTCGCCAAACTGCTCCTCAGCGCAACCGAGAAACAAAATACACCAGTACTATTCATGAATAGTACTGAAGCTGAAGCCGTGAAGCTTTTTGCTAACACCTACCTTGCCCTGCGTGTTGCCTATTTTAATGAGCTCGATACCTATGCTGAAAGTAAAGAGCTGAATACAAAAGACATCATCGCCGGAGTCTCACTCGATCCGCGCATCGGCGATTATTACAATAATCCATCATTCGGCTACGGCGGCTATTGTCTTCCAAAAGATACTAAACAACTTCTAGCCAATTATAAAGACGTCCCTCAAAATCTCATTTCCGCCATTGTCACTGCCAATGATACGCGCAAACAATTCATTGCTAATGAAATCGTCAAGCGGAATCCACAAATCGTTGGTATTTATCGCCTCACCATGAAATCCGAATCGGATAACTTCCGCTCTTCCGCTATTCAGGATATTATTAATCACCTCACCAGCAGAGGAGTCGGAGTTTTAATCTATGAGCCAACCCTAAATTCTGGCGACTTTAATGGAGTACCAGTTACGCACGACCTTGACGACTTCAAGAAAAATTC
The DNA here is from genome assembly GCA_948514425.1 of uncultured Candidatus Saccharibacteria bacterium. GTDB lineage: Bacteria > Patescibacteriota > Saccharimonadia > Saccharimonadales > Saccharimonadaceae > Nanosyncoccus. The sequence goes on along the minus strand of CAOQYN010000008.1, from coordinate 4,871 downwards.
ATCTATTATCGTCGCCAACCGTATTGACAGTATATTGCAAAATGTAAAATCTAAAATCTATACACGAGATTTATTTAGTCGAGATTAAAATATGAACACAGCTCAGAATTATAATGTCCTCATCGTCGGCGCCGGTCTATTCGGACTTACTATAGCTGAACGCCTCATACATGAATGCAACAAAAACGTTCTGATGATCGACAAACGCAATCACATTGGTGGCAACTGTTACTCAGAATTCGATAAAGATACAGGCATTGAATGCCACAAGTACGGCGCCCACCTCTTCCATACCCCTCTTAAAAATGTTTGGGAATATGTCAATCATTTTACTTCCTTCACAAACTATACCCATAAAGTCTACACTATCCATAACAATATCGTCTACCCTTTACCAATCAATCTTGGCACTATTAATCAATTTTTTGGTGCCGCCTATACTCCGGATGCTGCCAAAGCGTTGATCAAAGAACAATCTGCTAACACTCCAGCAAATCCTAAAAACTTAACCGAACAGGGAATCTCCCTAATCGGCGAACCGCTTTTCGATGCTTTTATAAAAAACTACACTACCAAACAGTGGCAAACCCCCGCCGAAAAGTTATCTCCCGACATCATAAAACGTCTACCCGTCCGTTATAATTACGACAACCGTTATTTTAACGACGTCTACGAAGGTTTGCCGACTAATGGTTATGGAGCCTGGTTTCAAAATATAGTCGATAGTTGCGGCGACAAATTAAGTATTCACCTCGAAACTGACTACTTCAATGACACAGAAGTTCAAAATCTCTGCAAAAGCGGCATTCTGACAATCTATACCGGCCCTATCGACCAATTCTATGCTTATCAATTCGGCGAGCTCAAGTGGCGCAGTCTTAATTTCGAAAAAGAAATCCTAAACGTCGATGATTTTCAAGGTTGCCCCGTCATGAACTATGCCGACCTTCAGCCAGAATATACCCGTATTCATGAATTTAAACATTTCCATCCAGAACGCAAAGATAATCCAGAATATAAAAAATCAGCCTACGCCGAAAATTCCAATAAAACCATCATCGTTCGCGAGTATAGTAAAACCTGGCATCGAGGTGAAGAACCATATTATCCGGTAAATACAGCAGAAGACCAAAAACGCTTAGCGCAATATCAAGCACTAGCCGCAACCGACAAAAACGTCATCTTTGGTGGCCGCCTCGGTGAATATGCTTATTACGATATGGATAAAACAATTGCAGCTGCACTTGCTAAATTCCAGGAAATTAAATCCAAAATTCAATAAGCTATTTTACCACATCCGCTTTCCCATGCTATAATAAGATTATAGCTTTCACTTAGTATAAAATAGGGAATAATATGCCAGAAAACAAATCTAGATCTACTACCAAAAAAGAATCTCGAACCAAATCAGTTTCTGAACCTGCTAAAACTAAGGCTACCAACAAGAAAACTACCAGCCCAAAGTCCAAAACTCACAATACCAACATATCCATAAATGGCGTCAAAAAAACAATTAAACACACTCCAAAACTAGAAAATACTAAATCCAACACTTCAAAACCAGAGGTCAAAGAACCTGAAATCAAAGAAACAAAAAATCCAGAAACTCAAAAACCAAAAACCGCTACATCACACAAGCCTGTTGACCAGAAATCTTCCAGTTTTTTCTCTATCTTTAGTAAAATTCTTTCCGTCATCCTTGGTCTTAGCTCAATCTTCTTTATTATCGTACTCACTTATCTTAATATCTTACCGACGCATTATCTAATTATTATCATTATTATCATTTTAGCAATAACTGGCGGCTGCGCGTTTGTTCTATGTCGCAAAAAGACAAAAACCGCTATCAAAATTCCAATCAACATCATTTCCATCCTTTTTAGCTGCATATACATTGTTGCTGGCTGGTATATTTCCCAAGCCTCTGGCTTCCTAGACAGCCTCAAACCTCAAGAGTACATTTCTGAGCAATATTATGTTATTGTCAAGAATGACTCCAGTATTCACGACATTCAAGAGCTCAAAGACAAAACCGTTGGCACCTTTGATGAAGGCATCGAAATTTACCAAGAAGCCATCAAAAAGCTCAATGAGTCCGTCCATGTCAATCTTCAGACCGCCAACTCCGTTCGCTCCATGGCAGATGATTTAATGACTGGGGAACTTGATGCTATTTACCTTAGTGCTGTTCATAAATCCGTGATAGATGATGAACTTCGCGATTTTAGCAAAAATACCAGAATACTTCACACTATTGAAGTAAGAGTCAAACTTGACGAATCAGAGAATCATCCAGAAATCAATGTCACCACCGAACCCTTCACCGTCTATATTAGCGGCAATGACTCTTATGGTGGGCTTATAGAGCGTGGTCGCAGCGACGTTAATATGCTCGTCACCGTCAATCCAGTTACCCACGAAATCCTCCTCACTAGCATTCCTCGCGATTATTATGTTGAATTACATGGTACGGCTGGCGCCAAAGACAAGCTTACCCACGCTGGGATCTACGGTGTCAAAATGTCCATTCAAACTCTCGAAGATCTACTTGATATACAAATTGATTATTACGTTAAGGTCAATTTCTCTACCTTGGTTGATCTAGTCGACACCATTGGCGGAATTGATGTCTACTCCGATCAAGGTTTCACGCCATGGACCAATAAGGAAATTTACATCCCCGAAGGCAATGTACATATGGATGGCGCTATGGCCCTCGCCTTCGCTCGCGAACGCTTTGCCTACGAAACCGGTGATCGCCACCGCACCCAAAACCAGCGCGATGTCCTGAATGCCATCATTAAGAAAATTAGCAGCTCCACTATCCTCCTTACACGCACAAATGATATCCTAAGTAGCCTATCGAGCAGTATCGACACGAACGTCAGCAAGGATGAAATTAGTAGTCTCGTCAAACTCCAACTTCAAGATATGCCATCATGGAAGATTAGCGAATACTCGCTCAATGGTTATGATTCCCACGCCTACACATATTCTATGGGCCAGCAAGAACTCTACGTCATGGAGCCAGATTACGCAACCGTTAAAACCGCCCACGACAAAATTATGACTATCCTAGAGGGAGAATCGGCTACAAAAACTACAGAAGATCCCAAAACAGAATAGCCCTCCTATTTCGGCCGCCTTCCATCCACTCCTCTTAGCTTCAGCGCTGCGCAAACATCATGAAGTAGCTTTTCGCGAAAATCCAATACCCGCACCTGCCAGCCCAAATTCCGCTCAATTTCAGGCTTTATCTCCCAAAAATGCGTATTCAATATTAATACCAAATCCGGTTTCGTCCGCACTCTAGCCTCCTGGGCTTGTCTCGCTGATATCGTCGCCCTTCGCTCCTCTTGTCTCGCCTGTTCAGCTGCCAAACCAAAATTCTTGATCGCCTGAGCCAAGCTGCATTTTGTCAACGATTTCTCCTGCATCAACACAGTATCATCACCACATCGCATTTCTGAGCTATCAAGCCCTTGCTTGCACACTACAAAATCCCATGCCAATTCCGTACGCACCACATCTTCCGTCATCAAATTATTATCAATCAAGTCTTCCCAATTTTCACATTCTGGCAAAATCAAAGTCGAATAGGGCAACTTTTCTCTCAATTCCTGCAACAACTCCGAACTACGTGTTGCTGCACCCGCCAATACTGCTACTTGTTCTGGATATTGCCTCGTTCGCAAAATCTTATCATAATTCACACTAGGCGCCACAAAAGCCTGGGCTGGAAAAGTCCTTTCAAGATCGCCCAACATCATTCCCACTGCATATCCACCCAAAACAATCAAATCTACATTGCCGATGTATGGCCGCAACAAATCGACCGTTATCTCAAAATTCGGCTCCAGCCCACGATAAGCTCGATGCGCCCAATCAATCACGCGTATCACCTCTACCACACTTAGTTCGCGCATCAAATAGTCCGCTACCAACTCACCACCCCAACCACTATCAAACACTACAATTTTTCGCACTTTCTCTCCTTTTGTTCTCCTCCGATCCTCATTATTGCATCAACGCTTCCAAGCTAATACCATTTTCGTTGGAAAATTTAGCAGAATACTAAACGATTTAGAGACAATCATTCACCGCCTATTTTCTCTTTGCGATTGCCTCAACTTCCGTCACATGCTCTGCTCTCACAATTCCATCCGGATTTACCAAACTACGCCCAACCACACTACACAACTCTTCAATTTTCGCCTCACTTAAAATCGTTTTCCGCACCAATTCCTCCATCCTCTTTCTCACTCCCACTTGCGTGCAGACTATACAATTTTCCGGCATACCTTCCACTACTTTCAAAACCGCTTCACGACCAAATACTACTACAGAATATATCGGGACATCATCCCCCACGACTGACTTCAATGCAGAAATATGAGCTTCATTTTGCCGCACTGGACTATAAAATTGATGCTTATTTTTACCATAAGCTAATACTTGCGTCCAGTGTACGCGATCCCCGTGTGCATAGATCCATCCCACATAATCCTTCGACTCAAAGACATATACGCCACTCCTGTCAACTATTAAGCAATCAATCTGCACTAGGTCTGACTTCGTCGCCACCTTATGCACCCCCAATCTAGCATCAACTTTCGGAAAATAACAATCAGCAAAAATTCTTTCCGGCAAAAATACTTTCTCCAAACTAAAAACCAATCGCACTTCGCCCGGAGTCAAATTCGTCGGATAAGGCGAAACCACTTTTGTGCCACGAATTTTATATCCCACCACCCTTTCATTTAAGCATAATTTATTTCAGTTTTCAATTTTCACCTAGTTTGACTGCAAAATTCGCAGGTTCATTATAACTATTTAGAACAACATGTAAAAATGTAGTTGGTTACATTATA
>CAOQYN010000007.1 GCA_948514425.1 uncultured Candidatus Saccharibacteria bacterium | reverse complement strand
AAGCTACATGGACTACGTCGGCGACCACGGTTTCGGTCGATCGCGTACAGCATCGATCTTTGAGAGAAATACAGTGGTTAGATTTGTCCTATTTTTCGTAGATGTCGAGCTTTACTTTTTCTGTTGCTTAGTTATACTGATAGAAAGGAGGTAATATGGAAAATATTGAGTATAGTCTGCGGAACATCGAGTCGAAGTTGGAAGAGGTAGCGTTGCTATTACGCGATATTAGCGGAAAATTTGGTAGCAGTGAGCTAGTGGAGCAGCTAGAGGAGAATAATACTTTTTTGCGAGAAATTAGCGAAAAGTTGAGCGCGGACGATGGGAGACTAGGACAAATCTGATTTTTGTGCTATAATGGGGGTATTGGTGGGGATTCGCCAAGTGGTAAGGCACCGGGTTCTGGTCCCGGCATTCGGGGGTTCGAATCCCTCATCCCCAGCCATAAGGAACGCTTTTCGCCAGAAAAAAGGTCAGAAAAGGGTTGCTTAAGGGAAAAACCTAACAATTTTCCAGAAAGTCGTAGGTTCGAAAGTACTAGACCTACGATTTTTTGTTTCGTGTTTGTGCTCCCACGAGTAAAACGCTCTTTGATCTCGTCGAGGACGTCTAACAGATAGCCAATGATGATATAGAGGCTTAAGTCCGCTTTCTCCAGCTTCAAGCCATAACCTATTTAGCCTATTTTCTATCGTTACTACATCTTCGATCATTTTTCACTACATCTTCAGTTATCTAATCTTTTATTTACCTCGATTATTTACTATTTCCGCTTCTTCTATATTCTTAGCGTTTCCGATTGGATATTTCTTTTTCCAAAGATCCGAGTTGTCTACTCGATTTAGTGGTGAGTTTGGTTTATTTGTTGGCTTTTCGTGAGGATGTTTTACCTCATACTCTTCCATAATAGCCATTATCGCTCCACCTACGCTCATTATTACGATAAAACCAACTCCTACCCAAAACGCAATTCTCCAAATCCACGGGAACCACCATTCTCCGCTATTACCACCAATCCAACCCAAAAGTTGAATCAACCCTACAAAGCACCACCCGAACAAAACCAGTCCAATCGATCCGCCGACCATTAACCCTAAAGTTGACGGTTCGCTCGCAGATGAGCCACCACCATCTACCGCTCGCTTGATTCGCTCACGCTCAGCCCGCACGCCCTCCTCGTAGCCTTCACGATATCCCGAATCTTTGCCGAACCAATAGCCGTCATTGTAATCGTTACTATTTGACATAATTTCGTAAAAATCCTTTTGATATATTATATCATAACTTGACGGAGTTTGCACTATATTACCCTAGTCAAGAGCCTGGACTCGTGGTAAAATGAAAGTATGAAAACTAGCGACAAAGGATGTAAAGACTATACTGGTCTCGAGGATATTCTCGGCGATGCGATGGATGCGATGGATCGTGATGACATTGATGACGATGAAGTCTTGAGCAGCAGTCGGTTCGATCGGACTGAAATGGAAGATGTGCTCGGTGATACCTTAGACGAAATGGATTATAACGAATAGCCCTTTTGACCAGTGGTGGTATTACGAAATGGGTAAAGATGCCGCCAAACATCCGAAGCGAGAAATCAGCAACGGAGCTTTTGTGGTGATTGTAGTTTGTTTTATTCTCTCATTGCTACTGTTCGGTAGTTTTGTGGCGATTTGTGTTTGGTATTTTGCTTCGTAGTTCTAACTCTCGCTAGCTCTTTACTTGCCAAGTTAATTTCTAAAAAATTGTCCCGAAAAATAGTGGATTATCCGCCATGCCTAGATATTGATAACTATATACCACTCTACTTTCTTCCAACATCATCTCCCTACCCTTAGCTTTTATCCGTAGTGGGTATGTCATTCTTTACGACGGTAGAGTCTACGACATCGGCCACCGTGGCTATAACTGGTCGCACGTATCTAGATCTGCTTCTGCTGTCTATAACTTAGGCGTAAATCCCACTGAAGTCTACCCGTCAGGTAGCAACAATCATTGGGATGGTTTCTCCCTCCGCTGCCGTTAGCAATAGAAAGATGTTAAATCTCGACTATTTCGACCGTATTTCCATGATTTTTGACAATTGTAACCAAATCAGCAGTTTGGAGGTATACCGTAGCAGTATTGTCATTTGGATGAATGCCGATTAAGCCGGGTTCATCCAGAAAGTCTCGGTCAAGGTAAAACTGAACTTTACAAGTTTCATCGTTTAGCATACCGAGTGGCGTTACGGCGCCTGGGATTAACCCCAATATATCCATAAGATCCTGTTCGGAGGCAAAGCTAAGATTTCTAAGACCATGTTGCTTACGAAACTCTTTGAGGTTTATACGTTTATCGCCTTTGACGGTGATAAGATAATAGTTGGCTTTTTTGTCGTCACGAACGAAAATGTTTTTGGCGTCGGCTTCAGGATGCGGCAAATCGATTTGTGACATTTCTTCCATATTATAAACGGCAGCATGTTCGACTGGTTCGTAATTAATATCCTGCGATTTGAAATATGCGTAAATTGCGGTTTTGTCCATAAGCTCCTTTTATGCTACAACAATATTGACTAATTTTGCGCCCTTAGGCACGATGATTTTGCGGATTTCTTTATCAGCAATGAAACGCTGAACATTTTCTTCGGATGTGGCGATAGCTTTGAGCTTTGTTTCATCGGTCAGATCATCTACGCTAACCATGACGCGACCGCGCAGTTTGCCGTTGACCTGAATCACTAGTTCGACTTCAGCAGCAACGAGATACTTTTCATCCCATACTGGCCAAATATCATTGCTATCCATCCGTTCAAGCATTTCGCTAGCAAGATGTGGCGCAAAAGGCTTGAGTAACTTCGCTAATACAATCACGTCATCATCACTGCGACCAATTTTGTAGAGTTCATTGACATATTCCATCAGTGCAGCAACAGCGGTATTAAAGCTATTACGGTGGATGTCTTCGGTGACCTTTTTGATGGTTGCATGACGCTTAGTGTTCGTGTCATCTGGAGCAACCGTTTTAACTTCTTCTCCAAAACAGAGCGTCCAACAACGATTCAAGAAGCGGTAAACTCCTCCAATTGCTTCGGTATTCCAAGCAGCGTCTTGGTCGTATGGCCCGATAAACATTTCATATGTGCGCAGTGTATCTGCACCGTACCCGCTTTCGATCACCTCTAATGGATCAATCACGTTCCCCTTGCTCTTGCTCATTTTCTTGCCATCAGGGGCGTTGATGTAGCCATTGTAAAGCAATTTTTTGATTGGCTCGCGGAATGGGAGCAACCCTTGATCGGCGAAGAATTTACACCAAAAACGCACATAAAGTAGGTGCGCCACAGCGTGGTCACCACCACAGTAGATGTCTGTTGGCGCCCAATATTTGATTGCCTCTGGGTCCCAAGCAGCTTCGGTGTCATGTGGGCTAACATAGCGCCATAAATACCAGCTTGAGCAAGCGTAACCATCAAGTGTATCGGTCTCGCGGATCATCTCTTCTCCGTCAATCGTTACTTTGAGCCAATCCTCAGCCTTAGCGAGCGGTGAACGACCGGTATCGTCGGGTTTGTAGTCTGCAACTTCAGGGTGCATGACGGGTAGCTGGTCTTCAGGAATCGGATGAATGTTGCCATTCTTATCATAGGCAACAGGGATCGGGCAACCCCAATAGCGTTGACGCGAGATCAGCCAATCACGCATCTTATAGGTAACTTTCTTCTGTCCAACGCCACGATCTTCAAGCCAAGAGACGACCTGCTCTCTAGCATCTTCACTTCTAGTACCGTTAAATTGTCCAGAATTCACCAATTCGCCTTCGCCGTGATAACAACGATCGGTATCATCGCTGTCTTCGGGTTTTTCGACGACTTCGATAATTGGCAGGTCAAATTTTTCAGCAAACTCAAAATCACGTTCATCATGTGCAGGTACCGCCATAATAGCGCCGGTGCCATACCCCATTAAGACATAATCTGCAACCCAAATCGGCATCTTCGCGCCGGTCGCTGGGTTGATCGCATAGCTACCGGTGAATACGCCAGTCTTTTCTTTGTTTTCCTGACGCTCAATTTCAGACTTTTTCAAAGCATCTGCACAATATGCTTCAACTTTATCCCGAGTATCATCATTTACGAGATTTTTAATCAGTGGGTGTTCTGGGGCGAGAACAAGGAAAGTGGCACCAAAAATCGTATCGGGACGGGTAGTGAATACGGTGATGCTGCCTAGATCGGGTTGTTCTGCGATAGCGCCTTTATTTTCTAATTGAGCAATGCGAGCGAAGGCGAGTTCAAGTTCTTGCCGCGTGCGTAGTTTGGGATGAGCCAGCAATTCTTCTTTGCTGAGCCAGACAACGTCCTGAATGGCTTTTTCAGCGTCGGAGACTTCATCTCGTTCGTCATTTTCAAGCGTGAAGTAAACTTGTGTAGCTGCAACATTACGATTGACATCTTTGCCGGCGTGATAGAACTTGGAATTGTAGTGGCCAAGGATACCTTCGAACTTTAGGTTTTTGTAGCCGGATTCTTCAAGAATTTCACGGCGGGCAGCGGTTTCAATATCTTCGCCACTTTCAATGCCACCCGTAAGTGGCGCAACGCATGTCATAGTATGAAAATCAACTGCAAGGTATTTATCAGCCCGAGGGTCGTAGACCATGCAATAGACGATATTACGCTTGGTCCATTTTTTATCTTCACGCGGAGTACTTTCATCGATGAAATTCAGCCCCCCATCAATCTCAAACCTAATCTCTGCTCCCTCGCTACGACCGATCCAATTTTTCTGCATAATCTTGATCTTTTCGGGCCATTCAACCTCATTAAGTGTGTCAAGTAGCTCATCAGCGTAGGCAGTAATTTTGAAGAACCATTGTTTCATTTTCTTCTTTTCAACTTCATGACCGCAGCGCCAGCACTTGCCATTCTCGACCTGCTCATTAGCAAGCACGGTCTGGTCGACTGGACACCACCACTGATATGACTCTTTTTGATAAGCTAGTCCAGCCTTGTAGAGCTGCAGGAAGCACCACTGAGTCCACTTATAATACTCTGGGTCACTTGTATTAATCTCGCGATCCCAGTCAATCGCATAGCCGAGCTTCTGGGCTTGTTTGCGGAAGTTAGCGATATTGTCAGCAGTGGCTTTTTGTGGTGAAATTCCAGTCTTGATGGCGTAATTTTCTGCAGGCAGGCCAAAGGTATCATAGCCAAACGGACGTAAAACGTTCAGCTCTTGTTGCGTATAGAAGCGCGTCAAGACATCGACGATAGTAAAGTTGCGAACATGACCTACATGAAGACCTGCTCCAGACGGATAGGGGAACATTTCGGCAAGGTATTTCTTGGGTTTTTGTTCGTCAATCGGACCAGCTTTGAAAGCCTTAGTCTCAGCCCAGATTTTTTGCCATTTTTGTTCGATTTTCAGAGGGTCATATCTATCCATATGAGATATTATACTACATATTGACTTTTTTGGCCATGTGTGATATAATGGGGGTATAGGGTTCTTTTAATTTGAGCGGAAATACGAACTGAAAGGAGGGGGAGACGATGGAAGATTTCGAACATTCTATCGTTAAGGTAACTCGGTGTAGTAAGACGTTTTACATGATCTGTTTTGATCCTAGATCATGTAAATTGTACCTAGGTACAACGGCCTATAAGGAACTATATGATATCTGCATGCAAGTCGAAAGCCGTTCAAATGGTGCGGCATTTTCATGATACAATGGATAAGGGGAATAGATGCCCGCAACCTGTCTTTGACAAAATGGGGAGTACATTATTGAAAGGAGGTGCTAGTATGGAAAAATCAATGGATTCTTTAAACGATCTGCCAGCGGAAGAGTTTCTAGAGAAGTTTCTAGACATTTCGCAGACGCCAGAGTTTTTGGCGGTTATAGAGGGCACTGATGACTGGACTAGTAATGTGATCGAAACGAAAAAAGCCCTGTTGGCAGCAGGACTGCCGAAGAGTTGGTGTCAGAAAGGGTCTCAGATTGAGAAGTTGGCGCGGTTAATCCATGCAAGGATAGAGGCGGAAATTCCGGCATAGCACTTTAGCCCCCAGACTACATGGTAGGAGGGGGCTATTTCATGTTATAATATGAGCATGAAATTGCGCTTGGTGCTACATAATATTCGTTCGGTTTATAATGTCGGAGCGATTTTACGTACGGCGGAAGGATTAGGGGTGGATGAGGTGATATTTTCTGGCTACACTCCACGATATGACAATGCGCAGCTGTTACCACATTTGCGTGCAAAACTTAATCGACAGATCGAGAAATCAGCCCTTGGAGCAGAAAATATGGTATCGCAGGAGGCTGTGACGGATTTGTCGGCTTGGCTAGTGCAGAGCCAGCTTGAGGGGTGGAAAATTGTAGGATTAGAAAATAACTTGGCGCCCGAAGAAGAAGCGCAAAAAGTCTTGCTGGGCGAACAAAAATACGACGAGAAGACAGTCTTGGTACTTGGTGAAGAAGTGGCTGGGATACCAGCAGAAATACGTCAAGCCTGCGAGTATTTTTTGGAAATTCCGATGGTAGGACGGAAAGAGTCGTTTAATGTATCGGTGGCGGCTGGAATTGCACTGTGGGGGCTAATGCAAAAAGACCTCTTAGCACATAAGAGATCTTAGCATCCTATCTAGATTTTAGCTTACCGCATCGAGATGGCTTTTGCTGGGGTTTGGCTCACGAATGCCGGAGGCGCTAGAGAAACCGTCATAATAGTTTGTCTTGATCGGTGGATGGCCGATTTTGTTTGCTGCCTTGACAATCTCATTCAAATCATCGGTCATTTTATAAATCTTGAGGTCTTTCTTAGAAAGCAATCCGAGCGGTACCATTTTGCTTTGATAAAACTTGTCGAGTGGGCGCCAAAAACTTTTACCATATAGGAAGACTGGCATTTTTGGCATTTTGCCTTCTTGCATGAGGATAATGATCTCACTAAGTTCATCCATCGTGCCAAGTCCGCCTGGGAACATCACATAAACTTTGGCCGACATCGCAAGCATTACCTTGCGCGCAAAGAAATATTTAAACTCTAACATATCAGTGAGATAAGGATTAGGAAATTGCTCATGGTTGAGCGTGATATTTAGACCAATACTGCGACCGCCGTATTCAAAAGCGCCTTGGTTGGCAGCTTCCATGATACCAGGACCACCACCGGTAATTACAGTGTGACCATTCTGGACGAGTAACTGACCAAGCTCTCGCGCTTTCTTGCAATATTTATTGTCTTGCGGCAACCTAGCCGAACCAAAGATCGTGACGCCTTGGGGGAAGGTGCGGACGATTTTGAGACCGCGTTCAAGATCGTTTGCATAAGCTTTTGCACGCTCAATGTCAGCGGCTTCAAGCTGTTTTAACATTTCTTCGTCTAACATATTTCTCCTTTAGAATACTAAATCATCAATTTTTTGCATAACCATCGGGTGCAGCTTAACATTGTTGCCGATAATACCAGCTTTGGCACCGTATTTTTGTACAACGCTTGCGGCGTTTGCTGCACCGAATTGTAGTGCATCAACAAAGTTTGCACCATCAGCAAATTTTGCCAAAAACCCAGCACCAAAAGCGTCACCAGCACCAGTCGCGTCACGCATTTTGACTTGTTCGTAAACGCCAAGTCGCCAAACTTCGCGATGATTGGTCGCGATTGAACCCATAGCGCCATCGGTGATGATGACAGTTTCGCAATAATTAGCTAGGCGCGACAATAGTTCGCTCAATACGACGCCAGGAACGATGCGTGCTGCTTCACGCTTGTTGACGAGTAAAATATCAACATCGCTCAGCAGTCCGATGAGTTTTGGTAAGTGTTCCAGCTCACATTCGCCAGGATTAAACATGACTTTGGCGCCGATTTGATGGGCCTTTTCAAAAAACTCTAGCAATTTTTGCATATCACCACGCAGGCTTGTGACGTAAAGCCAGTCGGGGTTTGCCAACTCTAAATCATTGGCGTCAAGACGATCAAACTTCCCTCCTGCACCACGATGGGTTAGAATTGTACGTTCGCCTTTTTTGGCGTCAAGCAGAATGACCGAGCAACCCGTTCCGCCACGGATAAATTCAATGTAACTACTATCAATGTTTTCTTCGTCAAGGCAAGCCAAGACGGCTTCGCCAGCAGTGTCGTGTGATAGGCTGCCCATATAAATTGTTTCGTGACCGTACCGCGCAAATGTAACTGCGCTATTCGTTCCGCCGCCACCAACTTCATAGTTGACACGATCAATATCAACCTTAGTGCCGATAACGAGCTCGCCAAAAATAGAATTACCAGCAACCTTGCTACCGGTGAAATCATCGCGGTCAATAAGGTAAATATCCTGCAGGGCGCTACCGAGCGAAACGATGCGTGACATTTAAATCAGAACACCCTTCTTTTCCGATTCTGCGACCAAGGCTTGATACATCTCATTGGGACTGCCAGCGTTTGCGATCGCGCTGCCAGCGTTCAAGACCTCGACACCGGCATGGGCTAAGGCGCGAATATTGCTTAAATTCACACCGCCATCCCAGCCGATTTCCAGAGAGCTTTTGACGGTTTTTAGAAGTGGGATTTTTTCGATCTGCATCATGTCAGCTGTGCCACCTTGGCGTCCCAGATCGCCAGCAAAAATCATTGCGTGATCAGCTTGCATAAGTAAATCTTTTACTCGCCCTGGAAAAGTAGTTTTGATAAGAGCGACACCAGTTTTAATGCCAGCCGCTCTAAGTTGTTGAAAAACACTTGCGAGATCGTCATCCGCCTCAGCGTGCAAAATGCAAAGGCTGGGCTTGAGGCTGAGTATTTCAGGCAAATGCTCACTTGGACGAGCTGACATAAGATGAAGATCGATGTTGAGACCTTCTGGAACGGTCATACCGCGCAAAGGAACAGTCGTAGTGGGAGCAAAACTTCCATCAGAAACATCGATTTGGATTCGTTTGGTAAACTGGCTAAAAGTTGAGAGATTGCGTGTAAACAACTCTTGGTTATCTGTGGTAATTGTTGGAACAACTACTGCCACTCTTACTCCTCCTCACTATCCTCGACGCCATCATCACGAAAAGTTTTGACGCTGAAACCGAATTCGACTTCGCCTTCTTCGTCTTTTTCACCCTCATCAAGACGTTTTACGCGTCGGACGTAGCGTTCGTCTTTTGATGGTCGAGCGTGGCAGAAAGCTTTGATGATTTTCTCAGCCGTATCGACATCCAATTCGTCGGCTGGCAAACAGAGGATATTTGCATGATCATGTTCGCGACCAATCTTAGCGCTGGCTTCTGTTGAAGCGTTAATGGCACGTGCGCCACGAATGCGATTAGCCTGCATCGTAACGCCATGAGCTGACCCACAGAGTAAGACGCCCAAACCATGTTCGTCGCTTGCTACAGCCTGTGCGACTGCGATTGCTGGATCATTGAAATCATCATCTTGTTCGTATTTTTCAGCACCAAGGTCTTCGACAACTACATTTTCATGGCAGCTATTTAAGATTGGAAATAGCTCTTCCTTGGTCTTGTAGCCGCGGTGATCCGCGCCGAGATAAATGTGATATTCTGGCATATTCCTCCTATACTTCGCGCCCAAAGTCAACCGACAATTCAACGAGGCGATTAGAATAGCCCCATTCATTGTCGTACCAGGCGATAATTTTTATCAAATTTCCACCCACAACATCAGTTAGCGGCAAATCTACAACCGCTGAATGCGAATTGCCACGAAAATCGGAACTGACTAGCTCATCGTGTGTGACTGCTAAAATTCCTTCATAATATGGCTCACGAGATGCTTTTTCAAGAACCTCGTTCAGCTCTTCCTTTGTCACGTCACGTTTGAGTACGGCAGTGATATCAGCGAGCGATACAACCAGGGTCGGAACCCGAACACTTAAACCGTTGAACTTGCCTTCGAGGCTCGGTATCGTCAGCGCCGTGGCTTTTGAGGCGCCCGTCGTAGTTGGGGCTATATTAACTGCGGCAGCGCGAGCTTCGCGTAAATCTTTGGCAGCATCATCTTGCAACTTCTGGGAGGCAGTATATGAATGTACGGTCGTCATCATGGCTTTTTCTACACCAAAGTTATCCTCAATGACTTTCATAACTGGAGCAATACAATTCGTTGTGCAGCTAGCACAGGAAAGAATTTCGTCATCGGCAGTCACGACTTCTTCGTTTACGCCTAGCACCACTGTTTTGGCGCCAGTTCCCTTGGCTGGGGCAGAGATGACGACTTTGCGCGCACCGGCTTTGATGTGTGCTCTGGCATCGGCTGGATTAGTAAAGCGCCCAG
This sequence comes from uncultured Candidatus Saccharibacteria bacterium, assembly GCA_948514425.1. GTDB lineage: Bacteria > Patescibacteriota > Saccharimonadia > Saccharimonadales > Saccharimonadaceae > Nanosyncoccus. The sequence goes on along the minus strand of CAOQYN010000007.1, from coordinate 21,117 downwards.
TACACTCCATCACGGCGTCAATTTTGAGCTTGTCCCACGGTAGACGCATTGGCTCTGGTTCGCTAAGGAACAGGATTTTCATACCATCTACAATGATATGCTTATCATCGTAGCCGATTTCGTGGTCATAAACACCATAAGCCGAGTCGTATTTGAGAAGGTGGGCGAAGGTCTTAGGATCGCCAAGACTGTTGATGGCGATGATTTCGGCATCACGACGCTCAAAAGCGATCTTGAAAGCCTGACGCCCAATCCTTCCAAAACCGTTTATCGCTAGTCTCACCATTTTCGATTGCCTCCTACTTCTACTTTGGTCTATTATAGCATAAGATTTATACGATTTTAAGACTTATTTTTGGAGATTTTTAGTGATTTTGGTTGCTTTATTCGATATTCTTCATATTTTCTATTGACTTTTTACACGTTGTGTGCTATAATTAGGGTATGTAACTATCTAATATAGTAGCACATTAGCAACTAGCGAAGAACAGTGGTATGTATAATGTGCTCTTTTCAAAAGTGGAGGGATAATAATATGAAAAAACTGATAACTATTGGTTTCACGGTGAGGGTTTTATCGTTTGCAGTGGTATTGATATTGGGTATCATTAACCTAAACATGGCTCTAAGGACTGTCGCAGACGACACAAAAACGTATTTTGCGTCACTAGAAGGAGGGCGTCAGGAATTTAACTGTGTCTCTAGAGGATATAGTGTCCATAGCGTAGCACGGACGAGACGCCTTAGTGATGAAGGTTCTTGCCTGTTGGTACCAACCCCGTTTGACGTTAAACGAGTGGTTTATGTGACAACCGAAATAGTTAACCTTGACGGACATAAACAAAACGTACAGGCTTCTATCGCCTATCCTGAAGGCGTGACGCTCGTTGATAAATCACTTAAAGTCAATGGTGTAGCAAGTGCTTCTAGTGAGTCACCGATTGGGTCCGACGATTTCGACAGGGACATTATAGCAACCAGCTCGAAACGTGATGAGCGTGTAATTCTGGAGTATGCTTTCGTCGTAGACCCGGCGGTCTTTCCAGAGAACGGTGTTATATGGGTTAGAAATGATATAGCCATCAATTTCGAGCCGGTCTTTACAGCAATTGGGATACGGATGCTCAATACCACCGGCTTACTGGTAACTTCTACTCTCGCCTTGGTTTTTGTGCTTGTTTATGTCGGACGGCGCTTACAAATGTTCTTCAAAAATCGTAAAAAGCGTAGCTGAGCTACGCTTTTTAAATTGGGCTTTTGACTTCCATTAGGCACGAGCAAAGTGTGCAAACGCGCGGTTGGCTTCAGCCATGCGGTGGCAGTCTTCCTTCTTCTTGAAGGCTGCGCCAGTCTCGTTGTAAGCGTCGATAATCTCGAGCTCAAGACGTTTTGCATATGGCATACCTTGGCGTGCGCGAGCAGCTTGAACTAGCCAAGAAAAGGCAAAATGTTGCTGACGATGTCCAGAAATCGGGAACGGAATCTGGTAGTTTGCACCACCGACACGGCGTGATTTTACCTCGAAATCTGGGCTGATGTTGGCTAGAGCTTTTTCAAAAACTTCAACTGGGTCTTCAGATCCAAGTTTCTTTGCAGCACCTTCAAGCGCGGTGTAGACAGCGCGTTCTGCGACCTGCTTCTTACCATCAAGCATAGATTTATTGATAAGCCGCTGCACTAGAGCGCTCTGATACTTGCGATCTGGTGAAACTTTGCGCTGAAGAGATTTAGTAACTTTCCTTGGCATAATTATTCTCCCTTCTTGGCCCCGTATTTGGAACGACCTTGTTTGCGACCTTGAACACCTTGCAAATCCAACGTACCACGTACAATATGGTAGCGGACACCTGGTAAATCTGGCACACGACCACCACGCACAAGCACAACGGCGTGTTCCTGGAGGTTGTGGCCTTCGCCGCCAATATAAGCCCAGACTTCTTGACCATTGGTCAAGCGGACACGAGCGACCTTACGCAAAGCTGAGTTTGGCTTCTTTGGGGTTTTAGTAGTGACTTTGAGACAGACACCGCGCTTGAGCGGAGCGGCCTGTTCGTAACGCTTAGTCTTAAGCGTGTTAACAATCGTACCGAGCGCCGGAGCTTTTGACTTTTTCGCAGCCTTCTGGCGTGGTTTACGAATCAACTGATTGATAGTTGGCACAATAAACTTCCTACATTAAATTATTATTGGCGGTATTTCGATACAGCAATACGAAATACCTGAAACTCTTTACTTGATTATAGCGCAAAATGCTAAAAATTGCAAGGATTTGCGATTTATTTCGTATTTTCCTTTGACTTAGACTTGGCTTTTGTGGATTTTTGATCAGCTTTGACCTTAGAAGCAGCTTTTGATGCCTTATCGGACTTGGTTTTTGTTGTCTTTTGGTCGCTATGTCCAGTATTTGCGGCAACTAAGAAGTCCATTGTTTTGTCGATAATGAGGCGGTTCTTGATATCTTGCTGGACTTCTGGTTTTTTGAGATTTGCGAGGGCTTCCTTGGATTTGTGATAGACATCGCGAAGCTCGGCGATTTTAGCTTCAACTTCCCCTTCAGCTGCTTCAATTTTTTGCTCTTTGGCTAGAATTTGCAAGACTAGAGAGGCCTTAACGCGAGCTTCAGCGAGTTCACGAGCCGATTTTTCCCACTCCTCGAGGCTTTGACCAGCACGCTTGACATATTCTTCTAGTTTCATGCCGTAACTGGCAGCATTACGCGTGACATCGTCTTTGATGAAACGCAATTGGTCTTGGATGAGGATTTCTGGCGCGGCGACTTTGGACTTCTCAACTAATTCTTTGACAAGAGCTTCACGATATTGTTCGCTTGTGCGGTGATTGTTCTGCATTTCAAGGTTTTTGCGAATATCGGCACGTAGCTCCTCCATGGTTTGGAAGTTGCCACATTTTTTAGCAAGATCATCGTTCTCTTCTGGTTTGACGACTTCGTTCACCTGTTTAACGAGAATCTCGAAAACTGTTTTTTGACCAGCTAAAGTCTTTTCTGGATAGTCCTTCGGGAAGGTCACTTCAAGGTCAAACTTTTCTCCAGCTTCATGGCCAATAATCCCGTCTTCAAATCCAGGGATAAATTCACCGGAGCCAAGAACAAGGTGATGATCTTTGGCACTGCCGCCCGCAAAAGCCTCGCCATCTCTTTTCCCAACAAAATCAATAATGACTTCATCGCCTTTTTTGGCGGCACGCTTAACAACTTGCTTGCTGGCGTAGGCTTTGGTAATATTGTCAACGATTTCTTGGACATCCTGTTCGGGAACTGAGATCTCTTCGCGCTTTGTCTTCAATTTTGAAAAATCTCCCAGTTTAATATCTGGCAAGACATCAGCCTTAACTGTGTACTCGGCAGTATCATCTGGGACGTATTTCAGTACATCAACTTTCTCGACTGCGATTGGAGCCTGTTTTAATTCGGCAAAGGCTTTTGGCATTGTGAGACGCACGGCGGTGTCAATAGTCTCGTTTGCGATGTCGTTGGGTGAAAGTTGTCGTTCGACAATGGAGGCTGGGGCTTTACCCTTGCGGAAGCCTTGAACTTTAACGTTGGCGGCGAGGCGTTCAACGGCACGCTCGCGAGCGGTCTTAAGGTCGGCCGCATCCAAAGTGACTTTTAGCTCCACTTTGGTATCAGATATTTTCTTAGTTATAGTCTTCATGAGGACTATTGTAACATAGATTACGGGGTTGCGATACCACGCCGCCGAGAGGTGCGGAGGTGGCGAATGGTGTTTTTGAGTTCAGCGCCCATTTTGACGTCGGGGTTAAAGATATGATTTGGATCAAAAGCATCTTTAATGGCATTATACAATTCGCGTTCGTCCTCTGTAAAAGACTGCGCGACCGATAAGGTTTTGACTCTGCCTTCAGGGCCACCGCCAGTCAAACTACCGTCGCAGTCTTGAACGAGACGGCTGTAGTGGCGCAAGAAAGTCACAATTTGGCGCCGACCATCCATAGAACTACAGTCGATTGTAGTTAGACGTGGCGTACGACCCAAAAACTGGCAAATCAAGATCCAAAGTCATTTCTAGGGTTTTGAGACCAGAAAAGTAATCTTCAAGCTTGTAATGTGGAATATAGACGTCGTCCATGACTGGAGTGCGTTCGCCATCAAGGCCATCATTCAAGAAACTTAGCAAAGCCGAATAAAATTCTTGAAAACTATTACTGTTGTCAGGAGTTTCAATAACGAGAGCCTCATTAGGGTTTATTAGTTCTCGGCAGCGTTGGAGCTTACGCTCGGTACGATAGCGTCGATCATTAAAACTAACAATCACCAGCCAACCATCGCCGTTATCATGGCGAATGAGTTCTGGCCAGTTACCATATAATGCTGCAATATCAAGGATTTTTAGATCGTATAACTTAAGTGCATAGGGGCTAAGCTCATTAACTTCTTCTAGGAAGCGTAGTAGGGTTTTTTGGTCGTGGATAATCGTAGCGAGACGTCGCATTAACGGGCGTACAACTTCGACGCGCAAAATTATATCCGTGACTAAACCAAGTGTGCCTTGCGAGGCAAACAACAGTGGTAAAAGGCTGAGATAATTGCCATGTTTAATACGGGTAATATTAGCATAGCCAGCAGAGTCAAAAGGTCGCATGCTACGATTAACTATCGTATCGCCATATTGATCCAGAATTCGCTCGATACGACGATAGAGTTCACCCTCGGGCGAGCCAGATTCAATTTTGGCCATAACGTTACGTGAATGATAAGGAGCAAACTGAACAATTTCACCATTAGCAAGCACGACCTCGGCACGCTCAACATATTGAAAAATTCCACCATGACGTTCCGAAGCGTCGTCGTTTGGACAATTCGCGATTAGACCGCCAACCGTGGAGCGCGGATCATAATCAATCGGCAAACATAGACCTTGAAGGCTCAGGGCGGCATTGAGAACGCCGAGAGTGATGCCAGGCTGGACGCGGATAAGACGCCCGCGGAGGTCTACTTCTTCAATCTGGTTCATACGCTCGGTAGAAATAATCATGCCATTAGAGATTGCAGCACCAGTTTTATCGATACCTGTGCCGCGCATAGTGAGAGGAAGTCGAAAATCGCGCAACGCAAGTTGGTCGGAAAATAGCACGAGACGCCGCACATCTTCTGTTGTCTCCGGAAAGGCTACAAGACGAGGAGTAGCTTCAATAATTGAACGATCAGTAGAGTACTCCGCGCAAATTGAGGCACGATCAAAAACATTGCCACTGATATGCTGATTCAGATATTTAGCAAGTTTACTCAACTCTCCCACCTATTTTTAACACTTATGTCTATTGTATCATATGAAGTTATACGTGAAAGACTTTTTGTTATAAAATATACGAATGAAGCATATAGTTTATCATGAACCGGAAAAGTGCTGGGTAGGAGAACAACAGAAGATTTGTTATACGACAAGAGAAGAAGCAGAGGCGGCGGCGTTAATTGCGGAGCATGATTATGGGGCGCCGAAGCTTGCGGTATATAAGTGCGAATATGGAGATCATTGGCATCTTAGTAGCTCGCGAAAGTAAACGCGAAACGCGCGACTCCAGTATTTGGGGCTTTTGGGACAATCTTATTTAATGCGGGACTCACGGGTGGAGTGTTGTCGGATTCGGTTGGAACTTTTGGATCGTCTACGCGATCAGATTGTGGTGGCGTGGTGGGTTGAGGATTAAAGTTGGCGTTTCTACCAAAAACCAATTCTGCTCCTATTCCTCTTCCGATTTTACTGCTATACGGGATGAGTTGTAGTTTCGTTTCTGCTGCAATATTATCTATTGTAAAGTTTTGTGTCGTTCCGTCGTAATATCCAACTGGCGAGTCATCAATAGCAACTAAAATCCGTTCAGCGTTAGTATGATAGCGTATTCTATATGTTCCCTCATAAAGTTCTTCATAATCAGCATCATATACTTCTGGCATAATCGGTGGACTACTAAGAATCGTCAATTTGGCAGACATGGTGCTAAAGCGCCGCGCATTGTCTGTCGCCTTAACTTGGATGTAGCCAGAAAATGGTTGGTGGTAAGAGTGTGTAATTTGAGCTGGCCCATTTAGGACTTCAAACTTACCATCGCCATCAAGGTCCCAGTCATACCGTAAATTGCCACCATCAGAAGCTGCGGACCGACCGGCGTCAAAATGAAAAGTATCACCGACTATTCCAGAAAACTCAGTAGCATTCAATTCAACCCTGGGGCGATAAAGTAGATCATCACTAAGATTCGACCATTCATTCAAATCGTTGATATTATAAAGTGCGCCATTGGTCTGCGATGTTAGATCATTATATGAATCATGGAATTGCTGACGAGTCAAGACATAGACATTTACGGGGTCAATTTCTAGACTGCGCTGGACTACGTCCGATAGAATTGTGCCATCACGATCTGGAGACAAATATTCATCATCTGTCACAAGCACAATGCTTTTTGTAGCGCCAACTTGCCAATCTAGATGGTTCATTGCGTAAAGGAGAGCCGATAGCGCCGATTCCTCGTCATCGCCTCCATCACCAATCGGGAGTTGTTTCAGTTTGGCGGAAATTTCTGATTGGCTACAGCTAAAGCCACATAGGATTTGTGGATTGTAAGGATCATCGAGATCGCGAAATTCAACAATCGCGGCTGATCCGCCTTCCGAGGTAACTTGTTTGGAAAGTTCGTCTGCCGCCTGACTATGCGCTTTTAAGTAATTCACCATCGAGACTGTAGTGTCGAAAACAAATGCTATATTATGAGCCACACTAGCCCAAGGTTTTGACGACCCACTAGTAAAGGCATCCGGGAATTCCCGCTTGAGATGTGTTTTTATTTCGCGCGCTGCGTTATAGTAGAGACCTTCACTAGTGTAAGACGTATGATCTTCAATACTGGCGCCAGAGCTGCACATGATGTCTTTTTGATTGCACCAGACGCCCAGCTTATTTTTATAGCCTGCGGGCTGATATGGACGATAACTCCCTAAGACTCCTTCATAAGCGCGACAGTCTGGTACGTAAACACGATAATCAGAATGCGACTTACCCAGACAAGCGGGAGGGATCATGCCCTTACCTTCCGGTAGGTATAGTTTCGGATCGCCAAATGTCGCTACGTAGATGATCCGTTCAGAGTCAAGCTGATCAAGAGAGCGTGACAACACCATGGCGCCTTGTGAATATCCCCCTAGTACGTACTTTGTCTTTGGGCAGGCGGATGACGTAGTGTGCAAATAAGCCCGAAGCTCACCTATACCCTCTTTTACACTGTTGCCAAAATTAAAAAATTCACCACGGCTGAGATAGGCACCAAGCAGGTTTCCAAAGCCAGCAAATGAATCACTCACGCTTGCCGCAGGATAGCGGTAACTACCCTGGGTTATAGTTCCAAGTTCGTAGAAGCCATATTGCAAGGTTCCGGAGGGTAGATTCTATATCGCTACGCCAAGCCGCAGCGCTCGGTCCGTTTAGCAATTCACCCGATCCGCGAGCGAAAATAAATTTAACATCATCGCAGCTTTTGGCCAGAGTTGGGTTTGTTGTCGAAAAGCAGCAAGCTAAAATTAACGTTCCGGCAAGCATAAATAATGTGAGGTGTTTTAATTTTATGTAGATAAATTTCGCATGTTTAAGCCAATTCTGAATATGAAATTTGGCCTTTAGAATAAAATGCATCTTGTCTCCGCAATTACTAATTTAGTATTTGCGTGAGTATAGCAAAATAATTCTAAAATTAACAAGCACAAGCTTGTTAATTTTGAGGTTTTTGGTCAATTTTGGCGCAATTTTGATTTATTGAGGAAATTTTGTAAGACATTTGCATTACAAATGCATTACATTTACCATACAATTTCGTCGAGTTTATGCATTTTAAGAAAATCATTTGCTTTTCTAAAGTGGCCATTTCCGAAGAAACCGCTGTGTGCCGAAAGTGGTGAAGGGTGAGGAGATTCCAAAATAAGATGCTTGCTGCGATCAATCATGTTGCTCTTGCTACGAGCATCGCGGCCCCAAAGCATAAATACTAGATGATCGCATTTTTCATTCAGATGTTTAACGGTGGCTTCTGTAAACTGCTCCCATCCCTTGCCGCGATGGCTGCCAGCACGGTGTGCTTCAACTGTAAGGACATTATTAAGTAATAGCACACCTTGCTGTTGCCAACTGCCTAAATTACCTCGCGTATTAGCGTGCGATCCATATTCATCGTCGATCTCTTTGTAGATATTGGCTAATGAGGGCGGGATCGGCTGAGAGCTAGGTACGGAAAATGCTAGGCCATGTGCTGCTCCAGGAGTATGGTAAGGGTCTTGCCCAAGAATGACGACTTTGACTTGGTTTAAATCGGTGGTAAATGCGCGAAAAACTTGAGGTTTAGCTGGAAAGACGGTTGTGGTCTCATAAGCTTGATGAAGAAACTTACTGAGTTCTTGAAAATACGGTTTATTGAATTCAGAATCAAGAAAATCTTTCCAGCTGTCGTGCATAGTTTATTTTTTAGCCACCTTTCCAGCCTTAGAAGTTTTGGTGAGCTTTTTGGCATTCTTGTCGGATTTGCGAGGTTTGATACAATTTACGATTAAACCAAGACCGATTATCATGGATACAAAACCCGTTACTATACCCACAAAAGGCACAAGCGCAAGCAGACCCAAAATTACAATACCGATGAGAGCTTCAACAAAAGCGTTGCCTTTTAGTTTGAAAAGTTTTTCAACGACAAGATGGCCAAGCCAAAGCCCCGTAAAACCTTGTGCGAGATAGAGACAAATCAAATAGATTAGTAATGCAATTATGCCGAGAGGAGCAGCAACCATGGTCAAAAATGCAAATATAGCAACTACGGGTACGACTACTAAAGTACCAAGTCCAAGGGCTAAGTTGACACCGAGACGCGCAGCATTAGCTTCGGTCTCAATTTTGTCATGCAATCCCGAGTAGAGCGCAAGAATTAAGGCCACGATCAAGAACAAGCCAGCAATACTAAGGAACTTAGCATAAAATGCAGCAACTAGGCGCGCCTCTGCGCTGACTTCCTGTACGTGATAAACTTCGATTTCCTTATATACGACGCTATCTGCCCCACTAACACGTGCATTATCGTTGTAGACTAGCTTTCCGCCAATATTTACGCCGTTACCAAATTCGATAATGTCCGCAATAATATTAACATTTCCACTGATTGTGACATCACTGTTGATTATTACGCGATCTGCTGTTACGCTTAGATCGCCAGCTAAATCGGTCTCGACTCGAAGTTCACCACTTGCAGCGAAAACATCACGACCAATTTTTGCGTCATGTGCCAGAGTAATTACATTGCCAGCAAGATATAAATCGCGTTCGGTTTGGCCAGTGAATTTGACGATGTTGCCAAAAACGAAGCCGTACTCTGAGATGCCATCAAGACGCAGATTATTCCCCGCAACAAACAGTAGTCCATTTTTGACGTCTGTAGTGGTGGTTAGATTATTGCCAGCAAGTAATAAACTCTTTCCTGCCCAAAGCCCAACTGACTGCTCAGCATCATCAAGCTCAGTGACAAAAGTCGGAGCAACTTCGCTTGAAGTTTGATCTACAGATTTAGTTGTAGGTTCACCAGCTTCTTGGCGGCGTAGAATTTCTGCCTGTTGTCGTTCACATTCAGCTTTGTTGCTATCATCAGGGCAGGGTGCTAGGCTAATAGCTGATGCAGATGCTCCCAACATGCTAACAGCAATAATGCCGCCAACGATCCCATAAAATATCTTCTTCATTTTTTCTCCTTATTTAATATTCTTATCAATATCAGCATCTGATATTTCGTATTTGCGTTTTTCATTGACCTTGGCTAGCAACTTCGTGGCTGCCCAACCAACAAAAGCGAGGATAAAGAAATATAGAAAACCAAAACTGGTAAACTCAGGTTCGCTTTCGGTGAAGAGACTAAGAACAGCTGCGCCTGCCGACATTGAGGTAACGATAGTTAGGCTATCGATCGAGCTTGATGTGACATCTTGCTTGATACTGTCAAATAATTTTTGCGCCGAAGTAACATAGTGTTTAGTCATATCCCATAAGTCTCGTATGTACTCTAAAGTGTTTCTTAAGGTTTCATACCTAAAGCCTGAGATAGCGAGGAACTCTTCTAAGTCTTTGTCTTGCTTAGCAATGTGTTCGCGAGTAGAAATATAAGTTGACATTTGACGAATACGACCATCAATAAGTGTCACAGTCTTTGCATAACTTTCAAGCTTGGTCGAAAATTTAACTACATCGCTGCCGCGTACCTTTGCACGGTCTTTGACATGATCAATTTTTTCCCAAATAATACGGTGGAGATTGAGGTAACGATGAAGCTGCCCTTTGAACTCACGGATAAAAACTTGCTCTTCGATATAACGCTCAATGTTGGCAGTGGAAGTTTTTTTGTTATTAATGAAATAATACTTATCGCCGCGTAGAACGCTGTAATTTTTATTGTCAAATTCGAAATATTTTTGACGTTCCGTTTTGGATAGAAGTTCGGCAATATCTTCGCGCGTAGCATTGTCGCAAACCACAAAATATGGATAGATGTTTTCAATATTAGCAAGCTCTTTCGGCACTGGCGCGCCAAGGCTAAAGAGATAGTTAATTGCGGGTGAAAGCTGGTTTTCATAATAATCTTTGAGCTTTTCGACATCAGCAAAGAGAGTCGCTTCACTTACTTCGTTACTACCAACCACGATGAGACCGTCCTCGAAGATTTTGACATGAAGCAATTCACTTGTTGTAAAAGATATAAACTCCTCACCAGCAACACCATACTCAATACTGCCTATATTGAGATTTTTACGCAAATCTGCTAGCTTTTTCTTGCTGAGTTTGAGTTGACTTTCGCCATTGCGCAAGAAATCATAGATTTCTGAAAGTTGGAGCATTGTGCGCTGAAACCAACCACCGATATGTACACTGCTTATCTTCATAGTTGCCTTCCCTTTTCTCCTTTTCTAGACGTCCTTTGCAAAAAACTTTGCGTCTACAATTTCAAAGCCGTACTTCTTATATAAAGCATGGGCCGCTTCGCGAAAATTCTTCGACCAAAACTCAACCGTTTTGACGTTACGTTCATGGCAAATTCGAAAAACTTCGTCGAGCAGTTTGGTACCGAGGTGCTGACGCCGCACATCTGGGTCAACACAGACGTGATTAAGAATCGCGTAGGTATTCATGTCTTCGTAAATTGTAGGAATAATTGTGATTTTGGTATGAGCTACGATTTTACCATCTTTCCAACCGTTGAGATAGATTTGATTAGGATCATCCGACGTTTCATTCCAGATCCTTTCAGCATACTCTAGAGGTGTGGTCTCGTCAAAACATCGGTTAGTGAGATCAATCATGCCCGCGAGATCATCATGAGTAGCAATACTAAAGGTTACTTCTTCCATGTTACCCTTCCCTTTTAATTAGTATAATTTCCGTTTTCATCAAACGTTAAATTTTCTGTAGAAGCATAGGCTGAGCCATAAGCTTTGGTCATGGATACAATCCAGTCTATCAGTGTCCAAATCCAACCTGCCAATCCGCCAATGATAGTAATCCAGCCAATTGTGCTAAGTAGAAGTTTGAGTATACCAAGACCAGTTTGGCCGCGCATAAAACGGTCAACACCAAGGCTGCCAAAGAGAAAATTACCAACCCAGACGAAGACATGCTTGTTGATGGTGCGTGCTCCTTCGGAGTTTTCGCAGACAGCTTCATGCTCGCGACGCACAATGTATTCTTTGCCATCCCGGAAAACTTCAACTTTGTCTCCAACCTGAGGGTTGGAGAATTGCAGGGATGCAATTGGAACAGTAACGACCTCGCCGTTGGATTCACCAATTTTCACTTCGGCGCCATTAATTTTTAAGATTTCTGACATCTTTTCACCTCACTATTATTAACATTTAATTTCATTGTAGCATGTTTCGGGGGTTTGTGAGCTTATTTGGCAATTTCAATAAGCTTTTTATGACCACGGGCGCCAGTCTTAATGGATATACTAGTTTTGGAAACGCCGAAATGATGAGCGAGAAGTTTGATCAGAGCTTGGTTGGCCTCGCCTTTGATTGGTTTTTCACGCAGAAATACGGTTAACTCATTATCTCCAGTAGAGCAGACTAGAGGCCCTTTTTTAGAATGAGGTTTGACAGTTACGGTGTAAATCATGATTTTATTTTAGCATGAGAACCAAGAATCCATTTGATTACCTGTTGTTTGATAAAAAGATATTCTTCGCGTTCATATTGCATATTTGCAATACAATATTCACGATCGGAGATATGACTGCAAAACATACACTCATTAAGATTACTAGCGTCTTGAATGAAAAACGAGTTACTGATTTTACTACAGCAAATGATATTATACGAATTGGTACAACTATTAGAATCATCAACACGTAAACAAAAATTGATACCCGTACTGCGCTGACAAGCAATCGCGAATTCACTGTCGTATGTACCATCACAGAATAAAATGTTTTTGCAATTACCGCAATTCGTAGAAGCGTATACATTAGTAGAGTTGTAAATTGGATCGCTCATAACTACATTTTCACTATCATAAACACGCTCGGTGGTAGTGTAATTAATAGTTTTCCAAATTTGGATGATTTGATCAATACTTTTCGTATCTTTCTTTTTTAATATCCAACCCTTGTCTCGTTCATATTGTGCGATATTCCCGTTTTTAATATAGCTTTCGGCATTCGGCATAGCCGAGTAGGTAACTTCTCCGGTCGTAGAATCGTTGACTTTGGTTGGAAGTTTGATATCAAAGGCAAATTTATCGCGTAGTTGATCGAGTGTAAGATGATTTTTCTGACCAAATATTCCAGAAAAAAATTCCTTTAGCCCAAGGCCACTAGGTAGGGCTTTGGGTAGATTTATATAATAATGAATTGTCCCTTGCTCAAGGCAAAGATGGATATGCCATTCTGCGCGCCAGCCGAGGTACCGTTTTAGGACGCAAAAAAGTTCTTGCCAACACTTAGCATCAATATTATTGGAGCCAAGAAGAATTTCGTACCAGAGCTGCATTATTTTAGTATTATAGAGTTTCTAAAAAGGAAAGTTGTGATTTTTTGTGGGCCAAAAAAGTCATATTTAATAAATTGGGATCAAAAAGTCAGTCACACCATCATGATAGTGCTCAAGTTCTGGCTCAGGAGTCAATTCATACTCACAGGTTGGGAGGAATTTTTGGTAGAATAGGTCTGACATTGCTTGAATGTCATCAGCTTCTTGGGATGGAATGCAAAATTTCAACCAACGTCTAGCCGATAAACTACATGGCGAAAGCCCTTGCCATGATTGGCTCCACAGAACCCAATATTCATAATTTTTGTCAACATAGCGAGTGCTGTTGTGAGCTATCATGCCATACTCTGGATGCCCCAGTTCTTTAAAATGTAATTCAGCTTCAATAAAAAGTCTTGGAGCGTCATGTTTAATATGTGCCATATCAGTTTTGACACTAATACCATACAGTTGCATTTTCCCCGATGTAATAATTTCGTATTCAAAATCAGTATCAGGAGCTTGAAGTGCAAAAGTTAGCTTAGGATAATATCTAAGTTTGGCGGCGTTATACTTTATGGTACTAGGTTTGACACCGTGAAATTTGGTGAAGGCGCGTGAAAAAGCGGTCGGAGATGTATAACCATATTTTTCAGCAAGATCGGCAATACGAAAGCTATGTTGTGCTAAATCGCGCCCTGCGATAGTCAATCGACGGCAACGTAGATACTCGGCAATTGTCGTATTTGTTAATAGCGGAAAAACACGCTGCAGTGTGTCGATATTTGTACCAGCACGATGCGCTAACTGGCGATAATCAATTTCTAATTCTAGGTGCGTTTCAAGATAATTGATCACATCGTTGAGACGGTCATAGAACGTCATTTATTTAAAATACTCCAAAATTTCGACCCCATGCTGCCAAGTGGCTTCAAATTGCTGATGGAGGTCACTTAGAGCAGAGGATCCATACGTAACAGCTTCTGTCGGACCATTATTTATGGCAGTAGAAAGAAAATTGGGCAAAATCCTGGCTCCTGTTGCGCAGATTCGGCGAAAATCGTCTAAACTACGTGTAATATAAAATTCGGTGATTTGTGCGGCAAGAAGTTGTTTGGTGCTGGAAAAATTTTCAGAAAGTGCACTAATACCAAATAGCGCCAAGAAGGCTTTAGCCATTTTGAAAAAGATTTTAGGTGGAGATACATTATAATAAACAAAAATATTCATCATCTCGACGAAAAATTGAGTAACTGGTATTTCTTGAATTTTGGCCACCTCTTCTTTAATATCCTTTGCAAATTGTTGATGATCAAAATCAGCACATTCGCTGGTGGTGAGTAAAGTTTGAATTACTTTATCAGCACGTCCAGAGTAAGCATTGAGGAAGATTTCTCGTACAAAATTAGCCTCCTCGGTATTTAGAGCAAAAATTAACCCAAAATCGAGAAACCCGACGTTGCCAGCTTCATCAAGATAGATATTTCCGCCATGTGGATCGCCATGGAAGACTACGGGCAGTCCACGCAACAAGGCATAAAATGATAGCGACATATAATCATTAAGGCCATTACGGATGCGTGTCTTGTTCTCAGAAGTCGCATCGAGTCGATTGATGGTTGTAGAATGAATAAACTCCATCACGATTAGGTTATCTGTACAAAGTTCTGGAAAAACATTTGGAACTTTAAGATTTACAGTATGTAAAATCTTTCCATTGACGTCTTTCGTAAAATCTTGATATCGAAGAATATTGCGCTGCTCTTGGCGAAAATCGGTCTCTTGATAAATCCATTCAGCCCAAAGAATTAAAGCTTGATCGCTGCCGAGAAAGTTGCGAAATTTGGTAAATTTACCGAATCGATGGATAAGGCGTTGGAGCTGTCGTACATCACGGCGTACACGGCGCGTAATGTCTTGACGTTTAATTTTGATTGCGACCTCGCGACCGTCTAGGAGCACTGCGCGATGAACCTGCGATACCGAAGCTGCGCCAACCGGTTTTGAATCAATAGAGCGAAATTTGTCGGTAAGCTTGCAAGCATATTCTTTCTCAATGGTTTTTACGACTTTTCGATACGGGATCGGCTTGCAGTTATCACAAACCTTGGATAAATTTTGACGATCTTTTTCTGTAAAAATTTCACCATAATTTTGCATTGCCAGGATTTGCGCCATTTTAATATAGACAATGCCCATATTGAATGCAAAGCGGCAAATTACTGTACCAGTATTGCGACGTAAAATAAATTTTTGGAATAGCATTATCAGACCGAACAGATATAAACGCATAATTATCTTCTCTGGATATTATTTTTCAACTAAAAGATTTGTGGCTATAAATGTAGACTTTCTTTAAGTTCTTTACGGCCACCAACCGGAAAACGTACTTTTTCATTATCTTTTGGCATAATTATATGAACGTGGAGACGCGTCAACGAAGCTCCGGATTTTGCTGGATTACCAAAACGCATGCAAATCCCGCCACCATCAATGCGATATTCTCGAACCAACTTCTGCCAAACTTGTTGTAAATCAAGCCACATTTCTGGAGAAATGTCATCAATTTCGTAAACAGGATTCATAGCGACGACAAGGAAAGAAATTTCACTACCTTCTCGTGGGTAACGATTCTCAGAGACATGCCAGTGTTTCGTATGAAAGAGAATTTTCTGAGCATCATGGTCAATGTTTTCCAATGCTAACGGGTCTTTGCCTGCAGCCTCCATGTTCAGCATAATATCGAGCTGTTCTTGATGGCGCGCATTTGGTGGGTAAATATACTTGTACTTCATTTTTCTCCTTCTATTAGACAAATAGTTTTAATGCCCTTCTTCTCTGCTAGAGCGTGCGAGCGTTTGCTCCAGTTGCGTTCTGGATGATCTTCAAGATAATAGATCTCATGCACGCCCTTATCAGCGAGTACTTTCATGCACTTATCGCATGGGAAAAGTGTGACATAGACTGGTGTATCAGCGAGAGTCTTGACATTCCCCATTTTTTTTAACAAGTTAATTTCAGCATGTTCAACTGTATCATAGAACAGCTCGGTGCGGTACACAACGTCATGCTCGGGAATAGTAAAATCGATTTGATTGGAACCATAAACCCATTGACCATTCCAAAAACAGGTGGCCGCTGTTGGGCAAACATCGTCAGTTGAATACTGCAACTCTTTAAGTAGGCGCGGGATAGGCTCTGGCATATCTTTGGAATAGTTGACACGACGCTTCGTATTAGCAGCAGCTCTAGCGACGTTTTCTTTTACCCCTTCTACTTTGCGCAAGCGACTTGATAAAGTAATCTGACGAATCTTATCTGAGGTAGAGGTCTTGGCTTGTCGGGGCAAGACTGCGACTTCACCGCAATACTTACCGAGTTTCTTAATTTGATCGTCGGTATAATTTTCCTTAATTGCGATCAAAACGTCTGGTTTTACAGTCTTGATGAGGTGCCATTTTGGCTCATCAGCCTCCTTGACAACGATTGCATCAGCGATATTGAGTAGACGAATGAAATCATAGCGCTCTTTCTGAGGAATAACGGGGCGAGTAGGTCCTTTACGTTTACGAATCTTTTCATCACTATCCATAGAAATAATTAAAAAATCACAAAGCGCCCGTGCTTTCATGATATAGCGTAAATGACCAAGATGGAATAGGTCCCAAGAGCCTTGAACCAGACCGACTTTTTGCCCAGTCTTTTTTGCAATCTTAACGTTAGCTAACCAATTATCATCCATGTAAAATCCTAAACTGCTACAGCAATACCTTTGATGGCTTCATGCGGATTGTAGTCTGATAATTCAAAGTCAGTGGGGCGATAACCAAATATACTATCGTGCGAATTAATAATTTTGAGAGTTGGGAACGGTCTGCTCTCGCGAGCAAGGATTTCGTCAACCCATGGTAGTTGATTTTCATAGATGTGAGCATCCGAAATCATATGTATGAATTCACCAGGGATCAAATCAAGGACTTCAGACATAGCTAGAAGCAACGCCGAATACTGCACCCAGTTGCTAGGGCAGCCGATTAGAATGTCACAGCTACGTTGGAACATAACAAGATTGAGTTTTCCGTCAAGAATACGAAAATGCATCCAGCCATGACAAGGACAAACAACTACTTTTTGTTGGTGGTCCTGATTACGGATAGTGTATTGCGGAATCCAAGGCGAAACGAAGTGGGCTTTGAGTTCTGGGCGTTCCTTCATTTGTTTAATTATTTCAGCAAACTGATTAAAACTGCCACCATCTTTGGTGGGAAAATCGTGAAAAGCCGCCCCGTATGATCCAGGGCCAAGATCGCCAGTTTCAAGACCACGCTTGGCGCATTTCTTTTCAGTACACCAAGCTTTCCACCATTTACAACCAAATTCTTCGAGTTGTTCTTGAGTGTGTGCACCATTAATAAAACCAAATAGCTCTCCAACAGCGCCACGCCAAAACTTTTCTAAACTACGTTCCGTCAAGAATGGTACGCCATTTTCCAATAGATCAAAACGCACGACTGGGGCGCCAAGCAAATCAATAGTGTTAACCTCTTTACCATCTTTGTCGACCATTGGAGATGGTCCTTTGTGTCCATTTGCTAAAACAGTACGAATTAAATTTTTATACTGTTCGTCTGGTGTTCGTGATTGATATGACCGATATTCGCCTTTCATTGCTACCTCCTGTATTGGTATTATTGTAACAGATAAAAGGGTTTTTGGGTGAAAATGTAGCGAAACCATTCTTTCTCAAGATCTACAGGGGTATGATATAATAAGACATATGAAGCATCATTGTCATTGCGGTTTAGAAAGGTACTTACAACGTTTTCGGGTAAGGAAGTTCGGGGCATTAGGTATAGTGCTTATGGTTTTGCATGTTCTGTTTCATGTTGCAGAATGTTTGATATTTCCAGCAATCTTAGTGGCTTTGGGCGGACGTGCAGCCGAAGAGCAAGCTGCTGCGACAGGCGAGATTACTACTGCGATAATTGAGGAAAGTGCAGGGGCGAGTTATTCACTGACGCAGGATCTTGTAGATTTTCAGCAAAGCCTCCAGACGACATTTTTAACGCCTTAACGTAACAAGCAGGGTCTTGTCTTCAGCACTAACTCGACGCGATTCTCGGATTTTTTGAATCGCTTTGTTGTGTGTAAAAATTGAAAGCTTATCATGTCGAAGATACTCTAGAGTTTCACTACGAAACTTGGTAAAAGCTTCAGCAACAAGCCAAGCTGTGGCCATGTTGACGTAATATTTATCGGTCTGGATGTTATCAATTAATTCGAAGATTTGTGGTAGGTATTCCGGTAATAGAAAATGGTCTAGCAACATGACTAACATAAAACGTTGAGTGTATTCGCCATGATCTTGTCCAATCTCGATGATAAACCGCCAAAAATGGGGTAAATCTTCGGATTTTATCTTAAAACTAGCACAAAAACAATCACAAATCGCCCAATTATTAATTTGTGGCACGAACCAAGCAATGTAGTTGAGCTTCTCGGCAAGCGCCATTGGTGCTGTAGCAATTACAATGCCAGTTATTAATGTCTCTTCATAGTAGTACGGCTGCACTGCATCTAAAAAGTTCCAAAAATCGCCCTTGATAACTTGTTTCGCCAGATTACGTTGCTTAGGCATACGCACCCCAATAAGATGTTCTGCCTGTGGGCAAGTTTTGAGGTGAAAATCGCGGTAAGCGTCGTCAGCCAACTCTTTTAGAGATTGACGCAATTCTAATGGTGTCATGTTGATAATTGTACTACTTTTGATTGTATTCTATTGACCAGAAAAGACCCAATAAATGAAAGCCCCCATGAAGGCAGCGGCGCAAATTGTAACAATGCGGAAAAGTGCTCCGAGAAATCCAGAAAACCAGCGGCTAATCTTATGATGATCATAGTCCTTGATTGCGGCGGTAAGCTCAGCGTGCACATCGGCGTCTTCTTTTAGACTGCGGCGAATGACTGCCGTCACTGCATCGATTGCTACCATCTGACTAGACAAGCAGTCGGAGAAAGTTTTGCCAAAGCGTTCATTGTTCTTGGTACGCTTTTCAAGCCGACGCAAACGCTGCTCAAGTTCGGCAATACGACGCTCTTGATTAATGGATTTAGTAGATTTTTCGTCATGCGACTCGGATTTATTGTTTTTGTCTGTTGTCTCGCTCATGCAAGTGCCTCCACTCTCAGTTTATTGATGCGCCTTGCCCAAGGACAGTTTCCCTTTTGTCCACCTATTACTCACTTTAGTATAACATGAAAATATCAATCAAATTAAAAATCTAAATTTTACTTCTAATCTCCGCCCTCTGGACGTATAATATGAGCTATATGAATCGTAAGCGACATAAAATAATTGGTTTCATTTTTATAATCAGTGTTGTGATTTTTGGGTTTTATCTATTGGCAACTAGCACAGAGCGTAAACTTGCCAAAATAGGCTATAGCGCAGACGAGATAAATTTTATAGTTTCGCGGCTTGATGCAACGCAAATGAGTCCGATATTAGAAAACAAGTACTTACCAGAAATGAGACAAATTTTGGAAAGTCAAACTGCTCCGGCAGATTTTCGGTCTGAAAAATTGAATGAATACATTCAAGCACAACGAAAATATAATTTTGAGCCGAAATTAACCGTGCAATTAGTCAATCATTCTGATTACGATAATGATGAAGAGTATAATGAGCGGAGAATACATATATTATATGAAGAGTATTATTTGCCCCAAAATAAAGACAGGTATTTTACATTGGAGGCTAAAAATGCAGAAATGCCAGAAAATGAGATTATTGCTCGCGTAAATGCTAACCGTGATCGAGATTATTATACTGATACTATGGAAGCCGATGCACTAAGCGGACATCTGATACTCGTGAACAAATATTATTTTCTTGATCAAGCCTTTGAGGTGGATTTGGTTGAACAGAGCGCCAGCTATGGTAGCGTAGGGGAGCGCATGGAGGCCGAGACTTATGCTGCGTTTGAAAAAATGTTTCAAGCAGCTCAGGATGATGGTTACCAATTATATGTAACTTCGGGATATCGTGGTTATGATGAGCAGGCAGAGGTATTCGCAACTTACTTATCGGAAGGCGGAGAAGCGCATGCGCTGCAATATGCGGCAAAACCAGGCTATTCGGAGCATCAAACTGGGCGCGCAATTGACATTTTTACTCCCGGAGAAACTACTAAAACCTTTGCGGCAAGTCCAGTCGCAAAATGGTTAGCAGAGCATGCTTATAAATATGGTTTTATTTTGCGCTATCCTGCGGGCAAAGAAGATATAACGGGTTATAATTTTGAGCCTTGGCATTATCGATATGTTGGTCAAGAAGCGGCAACAGATATTCAACAACACAATATTACACTAGAAGAATACGTTGCGGTGTTTAAGCAATAGAATGCTTTTGTCAACTAACTATTATCTAACGGACTTATCGAGTTTAATCAGCTCATAATCTTTAGAGCCGAGGCCTAATTTTTCTGCTAAATCGATAATCAACCGCCCGTTCTGCCGTTCAACTCGTTCAACAAAGTGATCTCTGCCAGGGTCATTTGATTGGTAGATTAGGTCAAGGCAGGCTTGGTCTAATGCGACTGGATCAAGCGAACCAGCAACGCCAATATCCGCCATACATGGTGCTTCAGGATGCGCCACACAGTCGCAATCTACTGATAGATTATTGATTACATTTATATAGACAATTGGCTTATTTTGCTGCTCCATATAATCCGCAACTGCGGTAGCGGCTTCAGCCATCGATTCGAGGAAGTCATCTTGCGGCGCCACATTATCCCAAATGGTCGCAACATCACGAGTCTTCCCTGCGCTGTGGATATAGGCTTTCCCAGATGCAGAGGCAATACCGATTGATTGATTTTTAAGTGCACCGCCGAACCCGCCCATCGGATGACCCTTGAAATGCGCGAGGTTGAGCATCGAGCCGTAAGTGTCAAAATTTTTACCTATAATATCAACTTTGAGATGCCGTCCGCGCTTAATAGGTATTTCTACTTCACCGTCTGCGTCCATGATATCGACGTTGGCAATTTCAGTAAAACCATGATCTTTGGCGGTTTGAAGATGTGCCGCAGTAT
>CAOQYN010000006.1 GCA_948514425.1 uncultured Candidatus Saccharibacteria bacterium | reverse complement strand
TTGTGGTCGTTTTGCCGTGTGTTCCTGCAACCGCGATTAATTTTAATTTAAGTTTTTTGATGAGATAGTTCAAAAACTCATCACGCTTTGAGATCTTGAGTTTTAATTTTTTTGCCATCATTAGCTCCGGATGATCCTCCGGCAATGCTGAAGTATGTATAAACCAATCAACGCCTTCATTTTTGGCGCAGGTTTTCAAAAAATTTCCATCTTGCACGCCAAGACATAGCTTCATCTCATGATTCACTAAGTCGTTCGTCACCGCCCCAGCTGCCAAATCTGACCCAAACACCGTCATTCCTGCATCTTGTGCCATCAGCGCTAGCGGACCCATCCCTGTGCCAGAAATTCCCGAAATATAGATATTCATAAGACTATTATAGCATACCAGAAACATGCTATAATTAGAGTAAATATGGGTGGTAAAAAATCTAATCATTTCCGACAAGCCCTCCGCCGGTTCGGTGGTGTGCGTAGCTGGCAACTCTTATTAATTCTTATACCGCTTGCATTTGTTACCGCTACGCTTTTGCGTCTTGATCATCTCAAAATGTCTGAACTGCGCCGCATTGTGCTTGAAGCAGACGCCATCAACGACGACACGGCTATCCAAGAAGGTCTCACTAAACTTCAAAATTTCGTCTTTTCCCATGTCGTTATTAATGTTGTAGAGAGTAATGGCACGCAGTCTATTGTTTTTGGCACTGGGCCATTCTATCTTGAAAATCAATATTTGCGCGCCGCCAACGCCGCCATCGAAGCTACAGAAGAAAACCTGGCTAACGATACAAACCCTAATGGCAACATTTATGCCGCTGTTTCTGCCATTTGTAAGCCTCTTGCTATTGAAAATGGTTGGGCATGGAATAGTCAAGGCTATCTCGACTGCTGGACATCCGAGCTCGCCAAATATCCCGCCAGCGACAAACTTAGCAGTAATTTGCTGGTGGCTGGCATTCCTTCGACTGAACTATTTCGCCGTAATTACGCTTCTCCACTTTGGGCACCAAGCTGGTCTGGCTTCGCTATACTTGCATGCCTTTTAATTATGGTGGTAATAGTTGTGCGCCTGCTTATCTGGTGTGTTCTTAAAATCTCACTTCTTTTCTTAGGCAAATCCTAATCTAATCACCCCTCGTAAAGCGTTTATGATAGAAAATGCTTGACACTAGTGAAGACTCAGCATAAGATAAGAATATAATAACTTAAGGAGGAACCTCATGGCCTACGAACATACTAACAGTAAAGGCGTTACCTACTATTTGCACAAGTCTGAAGTTACTTTGCGTGGTGGCAAACCACAAACAATTTATTTTTTCACCAAGACTGCTGAAGGTGGCAAAGGTACCCCCTGTGATTTACCAGCTGACCGCGTTGTGAATGAAAACCCACGCAACGGCTTCTTGACTTTGAAGAAAAAAGCTTAATTACTCGAACTGACTTCAACCGAAGTCAGTTCTTTGTAGTGGAGCTACCCCATAAATAGAAAATTTAGGTACAGTTATACCCCGTTATCAGAAATTCTGGTTGCGGGGTATATTTTTGACAAAATTCCCCATAATCCCCTCTACCATATTGACTTTTTATGAAATCTGTGATAAAATAGAAATAGAGATGCTGCGATTTTGCTCGTAGCATCTGGTTGTTTTGCAATCTTGATTTTACATGGAAAGGAAGTGATTACATTGAAGGTCCGAAACTACGAAGTAGGCAAGCTTATTGGTGAAGCCTCGAAGTTTCGCATCTACCTTGGGAACGATGACGACAAGCAGGTTGTCATGAAGGTAGCCAAAACATTTGAAGATGGCGACTCCCTCGCGGAAGAAGCCAGCTGGTTTAATGTTTTACGGGCGTTTATCGCTCAGGTGACGGAAATGCAGGAAAAAAGCGGCGAAGCCAGCTCTCATTACGAGTGGCTGTTTGCGAATCTGCTTTCTTCATTTTTGGAACCCAGCCAGAAAGATCGCCGCATCAATATCTTTGAAGTGGCTGATACAGATTTTGGCCAGTTAATACCTTTACCCAAGTTACGCACCAAGACCGAAGTTGATGCTCGTACGAGTGTTTGGATTCTGGGAAGACTCCTGAAAATCTACAGTTTTTACGAGCTGTTAGCTGTTTCGGGTGATAATCCCGTTATCCGCTATGCAAATTTTTCACCGGGTGATTATTTAATCGGACCGGAAAGACATCGATTGATTTACTACAATCACTCTGGAGCAATGGCGGACGTCGTCGCAACTAATTGCGTGAAGGCGATCGCTCAGTTTATTTCAGAATGGGTAGTAATCGAAAACGACCCTGCTGAGCAGGAGTACTACCAGTTACTTGAGGATTTTGCAACAAACGGTCGCGTGACTTGCGAAGAGGCGCATGCTGAGCTCTATCAGCTCATCGGAGAGTTGTGGGGTATTCAGTACCACCCTTTTACTTATCGTGACCAGGATACCAGTAGATGGAAAACTATGAATGAGGAGGAATAATCAATGGGACATCAGACATTTTCAACCACCAGTTATCGTCGCGCACGCCGTGACTATGGCGTTACCAGCGACACCGGAGTGACCAAAAAAGCCGAGGAACAGGCTCGCAAAAGTGGGCACCTCAGTGAAATCGTCGATCCGGCCGTGGATCCGATTCGTCGCTCCATGATCCGCTTGAACCCATATCAGAACAAGCAGTGGATCGTTACAGTTGGCTGCCCGATGGATATTGAAGTTAGCTGTGATACTACCAGCTCAATGGGTGGAGAAGTAGACACGGAGATGGCGGTTTTACCTGATTTATATGGTGAGGTTGCCAAAGTTTTACCGGGTTACGACCCACAGCTCTGTTTGGGCATTTTCGGCGACTGTGAAGACCGTTTTGTTATGTGTCGTCCGCAGTTCGAAATGGAAGCACCCAAAATCGTGAACTATCTCAAGGAGATGGCCCCACAACGGGGAGGATGTGGCAATGGCGGTGAAGATCCACAGTATGCAATGTTCGCTAGAGCATATCTCACCGACGCTTACACCAATCATATTGGGCTCAAAGGCTACCATTTTATTGTGACAGATGAACCCTGCCATGAGCAACTGCGAAGAAACGAGATTAAACGTATTTTTGGAGAAAACATCTTCCAGGATGAGCTCAAAGATTTGGATCGTGAGTTTCCGAACATAGAGAATATGATACGGGAACTGAAACGCAAGACCCATCAGTTTATATTGGTTTTGAGCGATTATAACTATTCTGCTCTCAGCCGATGGAAAGATCTTTGCGGCGAAAATTGTGTAATCACAATTGACTCCACTCGTCAGCTTCCGGCGGTCATCTCGGCTGCTATCGGCTTGACGGAGGGATCGCTTGACATTGGTAATTTGAATCAGCATCTCGGTGAGTACTGCAGCACCAGGTTGATTCGTGAACTTTCGCGAATCGAAATTGGCGCGCAAGCTAAGCTGCGTCATCAGTTACCGCATCCCGTTCCGCAGAAAGGCGATATTTTCGCTTCCAAAGGCGACACTTGGCCGCTGCAGGGGGAGAATAACGCAACATCCACGGTGAACGGTGATGAAATCCAGTATTTGTAAGATCGGAAAGCAAAAATTAAGAAGTTGATTTTATAAGACAAGGTGGTGTTAATATGGATAAAGTATATGTCGTGACCGATCTTGGGCCAGGGGATGGCGGAAAGGGCGGCATAGTTCATGCTTTATCTTGCGCGCAAGATGATGAGGTTAACCTCATCATCAAACGTGGGGGAGCGCAGGGCTCCCATGGTGTACGTACTTCTTACCAGGAAAGTTTTAACTTTTCGCAGTGGGGGTGCGGTACTTTTGAGGGGATCCCGACTTTTTGCTCCGAGCAGATGATCATCTCGCCCGTCGGGCTAGATAACGAATCTGTAGCATTGAAGCGGTTAGGCATCGCTGACCCGTTTCTACTGCTGGCTATTGACCCAAACTGTATTTGCGCGACACCCTTTCATATGATTTCTTCACAGTTGGAGGAATTATTGCTTGGGAAAAATCCACGCGGTACTATCGGTACTGGCGTAGGCCGCGCTTATCGCATGTTTTTAGAAGATGATGACGCTCTGACGCTTCGCGCAAAAGAATTGCAAGACGTCACAATCATTCGTCAAAAGCTTCAGCGGCAATGCGATTATTATCGTGAGAAATACACTATCGCTATTAAGAATTTGGTTTTACCTGAGGATGCTGATTTAGCTGAAGATAATCTGTCGCTACTTGTAGATGATGGATATTTGCAGTACTGTATTGATTTGTTTGTAGCGGTTGGTCAGAAACTGAGTTTCATGGACTTACCAAAAGTACTCAGCCAATCTGGTACGGCCGTGGTTGAATGTTCACACGGTGTTCTCACCGATGCTGACGTGGGGTTTAAACCTCACGTCAGCGCTATTCGGACACTTCCGAAATATACGAACGAAATGTTACGTGCAGCTGACTATGACGGCAGGATTGTCAACCTCGCCGTACATCGTGCTTACGAAATTCGTCATGGAGCTGGACCTATGCCTACTTATGACGCCGATTTCACGCACGCTATGCTGCCCGGCAGCCACAAGGAAGAAAATCGCTGGCAGGGCATCGTCCGTGCTGGCGCCTTAGATTTAAACCTGTTCCGCTACGCGCTTGAATGTTGTAAAGCTACGCCAATCGATGGGCTTTGTTTAACCTGGTTCGATCAGATTATCAAGAACAACCATCTTTGGCCAATTTGCACCAGATATAAAAATACCCCTTCTCTAGGCGAGAGCTACGGAGACTTTCTTAAGTCTACCGCCCGTCCCGAAGTTCAGGAGTACAGCATTCCAGAAACTTATAACCGCTCGGAGCTATTTGATGCCGTAGCGGAAATTCTACAGCAACATATTGAGTTACCATTGACAATGCTTTCAGTCGGTCCAACCGAGATCGACAAAATCAGTCAGAGAATATAGGAGGATATTATCATGAGTGATGAAATGAAAAAAGTAACAACAAACGAAGAAATCACGGAAGCTACAGGCGTAGTAGAAGAAGCTGGATCCCCAGTTACTGGCATTAAAAAGCCCGAACCCGTTGCCGTACCGAAACCTACACCCGGATTAGACGCTGTTCGCGCCAAGTTGAGTGAATACGGCGCCAGCGAAGATGTAATTAACAGTGTAATTAACGACCTTGGTGTGGAAAGTGTCGATGACCTTTCGGCGCTCGAAGTTGCAGATTTGACGGCAGTTGGAGTGAAGTTGGTTAAGGCTCGTAAGCTGATCGCTGAATGTAGCGCTCCGGCGCAGGCACCTGTACAAACGGTAGCCGCTGCCAAGAATCGTGTTATTACGCAGGGGCAGTTCGAAGCCTTATTACCACTCGTTCCGAATGAGGATTCGTGGTTAAATAATCTGAAGAGTGGCGGTATTTTGAAAGTAGATGATTCTTCGTATATTGCTGCCATCCGAGCCGCTTTAGCAGATCGTGCTGGACTCTATGACGTGCCGGCTGCTTTAGCTCGGGAAATGGAACGTTATGCTGATGAGACAGAGGAACAGGTGGACCCGATGTTTTTCGCGTTGCGTAAATCTTTAACCAGACGTAGTTATGCTGACATTTTCGCAGCTATCGACGGTCTTGATGGCTCGTTTATTACTGATGGTCGTCGGAAAGAGTTCTTAAGCCGTATTCGTGACACGCTCTGGCCGGCAATTACTGACAGCTTCCATGCATTAGATAGCTGGTATCAGGCGTACCGCGCAAATCTTGCCGATCCTTCAATGCTGATTGCTGCGATTAGCGGTGGTTTAGGCGCTGGCGCCGGCATGGTTACGCCGCCCAACACGTCACAGTTGCATGATGCTGGTGATAGCCTGGTAAATTCGATCAACCGTGTTTTCCGTGGTACTGGTGTTCAGGTTGCGGCTGCTATGGCTTATGATGCCAGTACTATTCGCAAGACCCTTGAGCAGCCCAGCTTGCCGGCTATGGTTGGCACCAAGAATCGCGAAATGATGCTGAAGAAGATTCACGCTAACGTTTCCAGTAATTATGTACGTCTGGAGCAGAATCTGGTAAAATACGTCCTCGGTTTCGTCAAGCACGACGCTGTGACCTCGGACGTAGAAGTTCAGTATTTTGTCGCACTCTGGCAGCTGGGTACTCAGATTAACTGGAACGAGCTCAACGGCAGAAGCAGGGTTGGGATTGAAAGTTTGACCGGAGAACGTGTCTTATAAAATCAAAGCATTTTAAAATAAATAAAAATGGTCGTTTTTCGAAACGGCCATTTTTCATGTGCTAGAGGTGGGAATGAAAACATATTTTACGAATAACTCCGTGGCTATTCTGCGATACTTATCATCATAAAATGGACAATTACCGTCCATTTCTGGATAATTTTTTGCTATCGAATCATGCCCACCATAAAATCTCACAAATCCTTTATGTAACAGTCTATACTGTAGGAGGTCACTTTCAAGTCGTTCAATTGCGAAGTGTCGCTTAGGACTCTCAAAATATACCGTTGCATAATCTGTAGCAATCTTGCTTAAGTCATCCACCTCGTTCCCACCCAGCCACAGTGTATTGTAATGAATATGTGTAGCGTGTGGGTTGCCAGCCTTCATCTCGGGATCTCTATCAAGATCTTCCAGCCTAAAGATATCCAAGTCCGACAAGGTTGTGCCGTAGCCCTTGAGTCGAGACCCACCCACCAGGACAATTTCCTTGGGTCCAAGTGCTCTTTGAATTGTCTCCAAAACGTCCATAAATGCCTCTATATTTGGCGAAAACGGTCCAGCCAAGTTTACATTCGGCGTTAGTAGGGTTTCGCGCTGTGGTTGTTCTTCGCGTTCGTGTAGCCACTTCTCTCTCCCTTCGGAGATATACAGTGGACTTAGCTGTGCTCTTTGTGATACTCGGGCGGTTAGGCTTTTCAATTCATCTATCTCAGCCTCTTCAAGCAACCGTCGATCTTTCAGCATTTGCCAAGTGTTGGCAAAACTACGCAAGAGAACCTCATTGTCTTGATTTAGCTCTAATATACGCTTCAAATCAGTATAACTCAGGAATCTTGCCTCGACTAGCCATGGTGTGAGATGTGCACATTTCACAACTCTTTCCAGCTGTCCATCAGGGCGCGCGTCGACTTCAAAGGTATCCCCTTCGTAGAAATTTTCGCGTGCGTCCTGTACATTCAATAGTTCATACCACGCATCCAAATACGTCTCATAAAACCATTCTGGTGCGTTCTGCAAATCTGATAGCGGCAGATAGAGTAATAGACGTCGAGACTCTGGCTCTCTTAAGAACCGGTTGATCACCTCATAATAGCTCTCATCATTGTCGCCTCCTCGTAGATATTTTATGGCTATCTGAGCCATCTTGCATCGTCTCTGGATTTGTGTTGTAATGCTAGCATCGCAACTAACCGCCTCTCCGGATGCTAATCGTTCAATAAACGGTATCGCATGATTCAACATGCTTCATCACCCCTCTAAACATTTTTGTAAGGTACCTACCACTAGTATACCATATAATCATAAAATAATCCAGAACAGATACTTTTGCAGCCATTGTAAAAATATAAGACTCAGTATCTCGCAGGATCTTATTTTGTTTTTGATATGTTATAATCAGTAAAATATGACCGAGGCTAAGAAAATAGAACTCTTTTTACCTAATGGCGATCCAACAGGTTGCCTCATGTGTGATGTCGCAAACTGGGACGGTAAGATTTTTAGACTCCCCAAGAACCTCATGACAAACTATCTTGAAAGACCGGAGTTGCAGTATACTGGTATTTATTTTTTGATCGGAGGACAGGATGAACTTAAAAAACTATATATCGGTGAAGCAGAAAATTTATCCCACAGATTAGTTCAACATATTAATAAAGATTTTTGGAGTGAGTGTCTGGTCATTACTAAAAAAGAAAATGCAATGAACAAAGCGCACGCCAAATTTCTAGAAAACTATTTCTACCAATTAACCAAAAGAATAGGCCGATGCATCATAGTCAACGGTAATACGCCAACAAAGTCCAGTATTTCCGAAGCAGACGAGGCAATCTTGAACGATTTTAGTCAAAAAGTTGCGGATACAATCGGCGTCATAGGCTACCGTTTCTTAACCCCACTTATTGATGTTACCAAAAATACGGCGGAGCAATTTGAGATTACGTCCAAAAGGTTGCGTCCCCATGTTGAGGCTAAGGGCATGATTACGAATGAGGGTTTTGTTGTCATGAAGGGGTCAACCAGTATGCCTCAATTTAAACCCGCCAGTAGTGATTCACCAAGAATTAAGTGGGAAAAGTTGCGCAGCGAAGGAATAATAAAAAACAATACATTCGTCAGAGATTACCTAGCCTCATCGCCATCGACGGCAGCCGCCATGGTGCTAGGGCGTAATGCAAATGGTCTAACTGAATGGAAGACCAAGAATGGTAAACCTCTCAAAAAATACCTAGGAACAAAATAACACCGCAATCGGTGTCTTTTGTTGGTACACCGTAGTGAAAGAAGTTGCAACCATGATTAAGGAAGACTTAATGAAAAATAATTGTCTAGTCAATGCATCTATCTTTCATTAGCATTATAAAAACTAATTTTTGCAAAATCCTAAAAAGTACGCCAAAACTAACATAAAATTAAAAAATAAATATAGGGAGGGGCTATTCCCATTATATTTTAGTTTCCTGGTGGACAGACCCCCATAGTAGGGATAATTACCCGGATACAGCATCAGCGAGTATTATAGGGTAGTACTAGTACTCTCTATGCAAGTGTGTTATAATAGAAATGTTCTAAATCATTATAAAATCCGACAGGAGCCTCTGTGCGAGGCATTGTCCTCAAGCTAGGACACCGCACAGTAGGGCAATGCCTGTCTGGAAAATGGTTTAGAACACCTGCGGTGTCCTATTTTTGTTTACGGAAATCGCTTAATACGATAAAGGAGAGTTAATATGAAGAATGATTCACGGACGGATAATTCCGGTTGGAAATATATTATTTGGGCCATTGTTTTTTCGGTGGCATTTTTGATTTTTATCGGAATAACTACCACGAATATAGGTAATAGTAGAAAGAGCAATATTGAACCATCAAATATAAATTCTCAAGAGAAAGAATCGAACGAGGAACAGTTTTCAGGCACAAAAACGGAAACAGTAAATGGAGCTATTGAATATACGTCTTCGACTGTAAATGATCCTAATTTGGATGAAGGAGTGACAGAAGTACGGACGAAGGGTACAAATGGCACAAAGACGGTGACATATAAGGTAACTTATGAAAATGGAAATGAGATTTCTCGCGAAAAAGTTTCCGAGGAAATTACGAAACAACCGGTGAATGAAGTGAGGGCGGTAGGAACTAAACATACCTATACTGGATCATGTAGCGTAAAAGGCACTTACAGGAACCGTTACGCCTCCTGTACTGGAGATTATTCGCCACAAGCAAAGGCGAATGCTGAAGCGAAGGCGCAAGAATGTAACGTAAACACGCGTGCAGTACAAGGTTGTTATAATACGTATAGATAGGGTCATATATGAATTTAGCAGCAAAGATTATTAGTGGATTTATCGGAGTTAGTTCAGTATGTGGATTGACGGGTGTTATGGTTTCCCAAACCGAAACGACAACTGAACAAGTTGTGGAAACGGTACAATATCAAGTTAAGACTGAGTACGATGATACTAAACGGGAAGGTACGCGAACTACTAAGCAAGAGGGGAAGGACGGTAGTAAAACAGTTACTTACGAGATTACAAAGAACTATCGTGGACATGAAACTTCTCGTAAAGTTATCAACACACAAGTTGATAAGCCGGCGCAAGATATGGTGGTAGTGGTTGGCACGAAGAAATATTATACATGTAGTAACGGTGCGGAATACGACAGTATATCTGCTAAAGATGAGTGCGAGAAGCGTGTTGCATGGGAAAAAGGACGGAAACAAGCTCTGCAGGAATGTAATGCTGATAGTAGTAAAACTAATTGTTGGTATGATGAATATCCTGGAACTTATGTGCATTGGACTACACCGCAAACTCGCACTTATACTCCAGCCCCTGGTCCGAGTGCTGGCGCTCGAAGTGGAGCAATCTGTCGCGACGGTACACGTAGTCACGCGACCGGACGCGGTGCTTGCTCACATCATGGTGGAGTGTCGTATTGGATATAATACAAATTAAAATTAGGGATAATATATGTATGATTTTTTAAAAACACCAGAGCAAAGAAAACAAGAAAATAGGCGCGATCTGATAATTCTAGCATTAATTTTCGGTGTTCCGTTGTTATTTGTTTTGGTAATGGTAATAATTACGAGTAATAATAATCTAAAAAATACTACCAATAA
This sequence comes from uncultured Candidatus Saccharibacteria bacterium, assembly GCA_948514425.1. Classification (GTDB taxonomy): domain Bacteria; phylum Patescibacteriota; class Saccharimonadia; order Saccharimonadales; family Saccharimonadaceae; genus Nanosyncoccus. Next base: position 24,751 of record CAOQYN010000006.1, on the reverse strand, counting down.
TACGAGTAAGGTTCGATGTTCTACTGTAACTGAGCCGTATAGTAATGCGGAGCATATAACTGAGTGTGAGGGTGACTACGACTGGATTGATGAGCAACTACAAATGGAAGCTGATTTGGGTCGTGAATATGAAGAAAATCTAGGGTTGGAATACGAAAATCAGAAGCTGGACGAAGAATTGGAGAGGTTAGATGCGGAGTACTGGGAGAGCTATTGTAATGAGAATCCATATGAATGCAATTAAGTAGGTATAAATAATAAAGGAGTAAAAATGAATAAACTAAATCTAATTTTGCGAGCCATCAGTTGTGGTTCACTTTTATTGACGAGTGGGTCGGTCATCTATAATGCTAACCAACCAGAGGCGGTTACGGTTGCTGAAACGCAATCTGAAGACCCTAATAAAATAGTAACTGATAATGGTCATGGAACAGTTACTGTGGAAACTAAACCTGGGGATAGCCACTATGTGGATAATAATGTAGAGGAACAAACGCCAGTTAATGCCACCCCTCCAACTACGCCACAGCCGACCTATACAGAGCCGACCATATATTATAGCCCAACTGCTGGGGCGACATATGAGCCAATACCAACCTATAGATTCTCTAATATTCATGATTTTGAACGGGCATATATTTACCATTGTCCGCAAGATGTACCCGCTGGCGAGTTCCATCTACCTCTACCTAAGTATGTTGCTTTAGGGTATATTGGGTCATATATAAACTATAATGATTTACAGACTGCCGCTATCTATGCGTGGACGCTTATCGTGGGCGGATTTGGGGGACAAACACTTGAAGTGTACCCGAACTGGGCTGGGTTATCGTCATACCCCCTAGTAGTGGACCCAGCAACTAGGAATGTTACTTGGAAATCCTATGTCTCTGTGTCAGATGATACTAAGGCACAATTAGAGACGGTATCTGCTCAGTTGCAATCCGAGATTAAAAGCCTAGACCAACAGTACTATGCCAAATGTGGTTATTAACCCTTCCATAACCACGAAATTGAATCGTCTACACCAAGTACCATATAGGCAGCTTTACCTGAAGTAGGTCGAGCTGTCATTTCTCCAGTTACCAATACACGACCTTGCCAATCAATCCTCAACCATACTGGCATAATTTTACCATCAACGTTATTTTGATACACACAATGTAAGGGTAAATCAATAAACCCACCTTCGCCAATATTCGGCCAAAATGCAGGGTCATGTAGAGTAGCAACATGGACATCTGAACATACCTGAGCTGGTCTGACAACAGTACAAAGTAAATCTAAGACAATATTTGCGACACCTTGATTGGGATAATAACAGAAGGAATTAGCAGTACCTGCAATCATAAAACCAGGAGCAGGGTCAAAATATGTACATACATGTTGGTTAAACCACTCAGTTAGATTCAAAGCACCAACGAGTGGCTGTTTAGTATTGGGGTCTTGAGAAACTACTATCGTGTTACCATCTGCATCTTTCGGTAATTCTGGAACTTGGTTAGCCTGATAATAGCCAAACCGCTTGTTCCCATCACCATCTGTCCTCCAGCCAGCATACCAATACTCTCCAGGGGTGCTTGGTACATCTAGGAATACAGGACAACCGTAAGCATTAGCACCGCGCACATAGCGGATAGCGTTCTGCTTCGCTCTATCTTGGTCGATACTAAATAGCGTCCATGCGTCCTTAGCCGAACGAGCATAGGTCTTGAAATTTTTCAAAAAATACACTACAATGCTAGGCAATAAATAGGATAGCAAAAAATGACCCTAAGAAACCTAACTCCAGAAGAGGAAGCTGTTTTTGACTTAATAAAGGAGCAGCGAGAACAAAATGATACTTACGATGATTACTTTCTCTATGATGCAGAAAGAGGCGCACGAACCCTTAGGCACGATGGAAAAGCAAGTAAGTACGGAATTGGTCTTTCAGAACAGCATAAAATCATTCGAAAAATGGTTAGAGATGGTATTCTTGATGCAAATTGGGTAACAGAAGCCGACGACGATAAACTCGACTATAAGTTTAAATATCCTATAGAAGACGAAATACTAAATCGCTACAAAATAGCACTAGATCCCGTTTTTGGGGCCGGAGGTCACTATCGAGACAAATATATTATTAAACTGAGTTTTAACTATATTAAAAATATTAACGACACATGTAGACCAAAGTATCAGTGCACACTATCCTGCGATAAGACACAACGCTTGTTTATTAGATGCAATAAAGAAAAACTGGTTATTAAAAAGCTTAAGTATGGCATGTTGCCGTCTGAAGTACTAAAGAATGCGGTAAAAAGACATACAGAGGTAATTACGAGAGATTGTCTCAATAAGAGTAAAGATAATAAACTTCACATTGGTAAATTATCAATTGCTACACAAGTGTTTGACAAAAATAGCATAGTTAGAAACGAACTCAAGCCATTCGTCAGATTGTCTCCCGACGGGATCAAGGTTACTCCAACGGTTCAACTCACCTTGATTCAACTAAATAAAATCAGAGAAATTTGTTTCTAAACCTTTTTGATTTTTTAGGTTAATCTTAAGTTGGCTCTAAATTTCTTAGGTTAGTTTTAGGTTAATTTTATACATACAGTTAGGTTGACTTTAGGATAGATACAATCTATGAAAGAAAGTCACAGGTTAAGGAAAGATTTTTTAGTATTTTTTAGGCCTCGATTAACAATCGTACCCGTATTAGTTAAACTTACAAGTAAGATAGCAGGCAGGACTACTTAATTTAATAGCTATCTCAATTAAGTAGCCCCTAAGAATATGAAGGATATCTATTAATGAGAAGAAAAAGGCTCATACGTATTTTTCGAGAAATGCACAGGCGTAAATTTGGTGGAGATATATCCGCCAAAGATGCCGAACGCGACCTATCGAATTTAATGGAACTAATACGTTTAATCACTAAGGAGAAAAACGATGACCATAACAAATAAATCTACTAATATAAACCATGAAGCGCGTAACAAACAATCACTCGAAGCTATGGCTAAAAAGGCTCACGAAAAGATACGTGATGACGCTCGTAATTATTTTAAAGAGCACGGCATTAATGACAGCAATATCGATAAATTCATGTTAGGATCGGGGGATTTTGATGAATATCATCGGCTTACAATTCCAATTTTCAATAGAGACGGTAAAATAGCTTATATAAAACTATGGGCAACGCCAGACTACGAAGAAGTAAAAAATATGGCCGAAATGATGCATCAAGAGGTTACAATCCCAGAATACGCATTTTACCCAACCGATGTAGAACCGATACTTATTGGTGAGGATCAGTTAATCAAAAGTACCTCTAGTGATGTTCTTATCTGTGAGAGCGAATTAGATCGAATCGTAGCTATCCAAGAGGGCATTAAAATCCCAGTAGTCGCCAAAGGAGGAGGCGTTCAAATATTCAAAGATGAATGGATCGAGTTGCTCAAGAATATGCGAAACATCTATGTTTGCATGAATGATGATGAAACTAGCAAGAAACTCGCTCAACACATATCAGAACATACACCAGCAGCCTCAGTCTATGAAATTTCACTTCCGCATGAAGATAATGCCGCTACGAGCCTCACAAACTACTTCATCGAGAAACGCGGTACTGCCGACGAGCTACTATCAAAATACGCGAAATTCTACTGCGGCGCAAAGCCAATCGATGCGTCTCAATTCAAAGAGATAAGTGTTGAAGATATTGCGAGCGTACTCGATTCAACGATTAAATACGATTTCACGAACAAGGTCATTACATTTCTAGCGATGCTTCTGACCTATACGGAATCAGACCAGCAAAATATCATGTTCAATGCTGATAGCTCAACTGGGAAAACTTATATTTGTCAGGAAGTTAGCAAATATTTTCCGCAGCAAGATGTAAAAAAATACGCAACAATTACTCCTACAGCTTTCTTTTATAGCCAAAGTTTGCGAGAGAAGGACAAAGAAACTGGTCAGGACTTTATCAATTTGGAGCGTCGCATCCTAATTTTCACAGAACAACCTGACACTCAGTTACAGGAAAAACTTCGACCTCTGCTCTCGCATGACAGTAAACGTATTCCGTTTGCTATCACAAACAAAGGTAGTGGCGGTAAGAATGTTGCCATGGAAGGTTATATCCTCGGTTTTTCATCTGCCTTCTTCTGTTCCGCAAATATGCGGATCGATGAGCAGGAGCAGACTAGATGTATGATCCTTAGTCCGGAAAATACACCAGAGAAAATAATGGCAGGAATTGATGCTAGTATTGCTAGAAATAGTCATAAAAATATTTATGACGCTCGAATCAGCAATAATAAAAATCGTAGGGAGTTAATGGAAAGAATTCTTTATATTAAGAGTCTAAAGATAGACGCTATCGGCATTAATGATAGTGAATACTTGAAGTTTAAATTTATGGAGAACAGAGACGCCTTGTTACCGAAAGTGCAACGCGAAATATCCCATTTCATCTCACTAGTAAAAGCAATAGCGTTAGTTAACGCGCCATTTCGAATGAAAGACGGTAAAATTGTTGCGATTAATAAAGACATTGATGAAGCTGCTAAGCTTTGGGCTCCTCTTCGCGAAAGTATGTCTCACGGAGTTTCACCGCAAGTGCTTAACTTCTATAAAAGATATATTATACCTATATATCGATTGAAGAATAAGAATGCTACAGCTGAAACCGAAGGTGTTACATATGACGAAATCCGTAAAGGGTACTACAGCCAAACTGGCAGTTACCCCAATATGGAGAATGTTCGAAAACAGTATATCCCAGCGCTCAGGACAGCATCATTAATTCGCTGCGATAAAGATAAAAACGATAAACGACGTATTAATATTACTCCTCTGGAATTCTTTGATGACCTAGAAAATAATTAAAAATCGTGTTACAATAAAAACGTTCCATATTCAAATCTAGCACAAGATTACTTTATTTTCCGCTCAATATAGGGTAGTCGGTACGGAAAAAGTCTTGTGCTTTGGATGTGGAACAGCTGACTGCCCTTTTTGATAGGAAGGAATTTCATGAAAAATAGTCAAAAGCAAAAATCCGCACTCTACGCTCGTAAATCTACCGAATCCGAGGATAAACAAGTTCAATCCATTGATGATCAAATTAGAATCATGAAAGATATAGCGCAAGATGAGGGTTTAGACATTGTAGAAATCTTAATAGAGTCGAAAAGCGCAAAAGCTCCAGGCGCAAGGGTTGAGTTTGAGAAAATGATGAATAGCATTCAGGAGGGGAAATATAACGTAATTCTTGCATGGGATACCAGTCGTCTATCACGTAACGCAAAAGACGGAGGCGACCTACAATGGCTACTAGACAGCGGGGCATTAAGCGGGATCAGGACGCATGAAAAGTGGTACAGAGAAAACGACGAATTACTATTTACGATAGAAAATAGTATGAATAGTCGCTTTATTAAAGAATTAAAAGTAAAAGTCAAACGAGGCATGGATTCTAAAGCTAGTAAAGGAGATTATCCAGGCTGTCCGCCCGTTGGCTACATGAATGATTATAGAGAAAAAAGAATCATTAAAGATCCTGAAATGTGGGATAAGGTAATGGCTTTATGGAAAAAAGCACTTACCGGCATCTACACCGTTTCTGAACTTACGAGAATTGCTGATGAGGAGCTAAGAATTAAAACTCCGCAAAAGAAACGTACAGGCGGAAAAGCACTCTGTCATAATGCTGTACGAAACTTACTTTCTAATCCGTTCTACGTTGGAAAATTCAAGTGGGGCGGACGAATATATAATGGGAATCACCCCTCTATGATTACCGACAGCGACTTCGATCACATGCAAGAAATCCTAGAGCCAGGTCATACTAGCAGACCACAAAAAGATCCATATGATTTTATTTTAAGAGGTATGCTAACATGTAGTGAGTGTGGATATGCTATTGTTACTGAGAAAAAGTATAAGAAACTTAGTGACGGAACTACTAAAGAATATAGATATTGTCATTGTTGTGGTAAAAATCCAAAACATAGATGTAAAAATAAATCGGTTTATGTTCGAGAAGATGAGTTAATTAATCAAATTAAAAACGAGTTAAGTAAATATACTATCGATGAAGATTTCTTCCAATTAGCCATAGAAGCACTTGCGGAAGAGGATGAGATAGAGGTTTCGAAGCAGAATGAGAATATTGCTAGATATGATCAGCAAGTAGCTAAAAAGAAGAACGAGTTAGATAGCCTGAGGCGTTCAGTTTATACTGGTGTTATTACCGATATTGCATTCTTCCATTCGGAACAAGAATCTCTGGAAAAAGATATTGAAGTCTTAAGAAGGGAACGGGACGCAATAATAATGGCCGCAAAAGACTGGAGAAGTAAAGCGACAGATATTTTTATGTTTGCCAGATACGCAAAAGAAGATTTTGATAGTGATGATTGGGAAAGGAAAAGGACTGTAATAAAAAGAATGGGAGCAGATCTAAAATTATCGGGTCGAACCATAGTATTTACCCCTGTAAAATACCTCGTTCCAATCGCAAATCAGCGCCTAAAATTAAACAGTCAATCCACATCATCTCGAACCACCCCTCAACAGATGAAAAAAGACCTCAAAGAGGACCTAATTTCACTCTGGTGCGCTCGACTAGACTCGAACTAGCACAGCTTAAAATCGCCACTACCACCTCAAGGTAGCGTGTCTACCAATTCCACCACGAGCGCATGGAACACCCTTATTATAACAAAACTCCCAAAATCATGCAACCCGCAAAGCACAGAATCGCTCTCGCCTCAGCCAATAATCAATGTATTTTTTACAACACTCTGAATAAAACCCTTGCAAAAAGCATAAAAGTAATATATCATAGTGTTACACAAAGTCATGTATCAAAATATAAACACAAAATAGGAACATCAAAATGGAAAGGAAAATTGCCAAATTACTCGCCTTCACTGGCGTAGCAATCAGTGCTGCTATGGCACTTACTCCGCTTACCAGTTATGCCATCGTCAACCAGCACGGTTACAATTGTGATCCGTCAAACCCAAGCACGCTCACAAACGCCGACGGATGGGGTATCGGCAATGATACTACTGGTGGCTGCGCTTCGCAAACTTCGGGCGCTAAACCTGTCACCCTAAACGTCGAGAGCCAAATTTCACTTGACGCCGTTAGCGGCACTATTATTAATGTCACTCCGCACGTCCTCGGCACAGGTGAGATTTCCGCCACGGTGTCTAGTTCGCACCCATACACAATCTCTCTTAGCTCTGGTCAGCCAAATTTAACAAATACGACTAATGGCGCATTGAATATTCCTGCAAAAAGCAGCTTCACCAAAGATGACAACGCATGGGGAATCAAAAAACAGGACGCGAGCGATTATTCTGCCATCACCACAGCCCCAGTCGTCTACTATACCAGCACGACTCCAGCGAGTTCCGCTACCTCAAAGTTTGAAGTCGGTGTCGCCGTTAATGAGCAAACCGCCCCTGGTACTTATCAAACCGACGTTATAGTTACTGCCGCAATCAAACAATAGTGCTATAATTAAGCATAGGATGTTTAGGAAGGTAACAAATTTAGCATTAGTTTTCATTGGTATATTGACTTATACTCTTAGCACTATATCACCAGTCTCGGCACTTGAGGCGGGTGATATAGTCATGCAAGTCATGCCTGCCGAGCAGGAAATCGAGCTTTCTCCAGGTCTAGAATATAGCAGTAAAGTCAAAGTAACCAACATTGGCCGTCTAGCCTTCAACTTTACAGTCTCGGCACGCCCCTATCAAGTTCTAAACGAAGACTACGATCCAGATTTTTCAACTGAAAATAGCTACACCAAGCTCCACAACTGGATTAGTTTCGCCCAAACTTCTTATCATCTAGAGCCTAATGCTAGCACGGATGTTGAATTTACAATCGAAGTCCCCGCGGACGTAGCCGGTGGCGGTCAATATGCCGCTATCATTATCGAGACTCGCGATAGCCAAGATTCTAATGCCACTATGAAGACTATTAATCAGCTAGCGTCACTGCTCTATGCTCATGTTGAAGGCGAGGAGCATGTCGGTGGCGTCCTAATGTCTCATCGACTCCCGCGCTTCCTACTGGGGTCGCCTTTTAGCTCTACTGTGACGATCAAGAATGATGGCAATGTCGATTTTCGTGCCGAACATACTCTCACGATTTACGATTTTTTCACCAATCGCGAGGTCTTTACACCAGATACAGTTGATTCTAACGAGCGTCCTCTTGGCACTGCCAACCCCGTCATTCTCCCCGCTACCTCACGTGTCAGCCGGCTTACCTGGGAAGGTGCGCCACAGCTCGGAGTTTTTCGCGCCGTGAGTCACGTCTCATTTCTCGACCAAGATAGCACTAAAGAGCAAATCGTCTTCATCTGTCCAGTTTGGCTTGCCGGTATCGTGATATTTTTCATCGTGCTGATGATTTTATGGATTGTCTTGCGTATCCATAAACACAAGCAAAACAAGCCACAAGTCGTATAATGCTATTGACTTTTTCAACTATCTGTGATACAATAGAGAGATATGATAGATAAAATTCGTAATGTAGCGATTATTGCTCACGTTGACCACGGTAAAACCACCCTTGTCGACGGTCTTTTGAAACAATCACACACTTTTCGTGATAATCAAGCCGAAATGTCCCAGACTCTCATCATGGACTCCATGGACCAGGAACATGAGCGTGGTATCACCATCACTGCAAAACAAACCTCGGTTTTCTACAAAGACTACAAAATCAACATCATCGACACCCCAGGACACGCCGATTTTTCCGGTGAGGTCGAGCGTACGCTCAACATGGCCGACGGCGTAATCCTTGTCGTTGATGCTCAAGAAGGACCAATGCCGCAGACAAAATTCGTCCTCCAAAAAGCTCTCGCAATGCACCTGAGACCAGTTGTCATTATTAATAAAATTGACAAACCTGCTGCCCGAATCGACGAAGTCGAGAGCGAAATTGCCGACCTCTTTCTCGAATTGGCCAGCGACGAAAGTCAGCTGAACTATCCAGTCTATTACGCTGTCGCGCGCGATGGTAAAGCAGGTAAAACTACAGATCTTGATGATGATTTGCATGTTATCTTCGACTCAATTATCAACGATATTCCAGCTCCAAAGGTCGATGACGAATCCTCTAAGGGCGCTCAACTACTTGTTGCCGCACTCGCCGCTGATAATTATCTTGGCAAGTATGCTATTGGTAAAATCTTTCGCGGTAGCTTAAAGAAAGGCGAAAACGTCAAAGTCATCCAGGGCGAGGAATCGTCTAACGCCAAAATCGACAGAATTTTCACCTACAAGGGTCTCGGTAAAGAAGAAGTCTCCGAAGCCACAGCAGGTGATATCGTTGCGATCTCTGGTATCGCTCAGGCAAATATTGGCGACACGATCGCAACTGGCGAAAACCCCGAGGCTTTGCCGACGATCGAGCTCGAGCCGCCGACTCTGAGCATATACATCGGGCCAAATACTAGCCCGCTCAAGGGTCAAGAAGGTGAGTTTACGACCTCGCGCCAAATTGCCGAACGTCTGGAACGCGAGCTTGAGACGAATATTGCGCTCAAAATCGTTCCTGATGGCTTGGGCTACAAGGTTTCAGGTCGCGGCGAGCTACACCTAAGCGTATTAATTGAAACAATGAGGAGAGAAGGATATGAACTTGAAACGGGCAGGCCGGAAGTGGTATATAAAGAGATTAACCATGAAAAGTGTGAACCTATCGAGGAACTCACGATCGAAGTCGAGCCGGAGTTCGTCGGCGCAGTCAGCCAAGAACTCGGTATTCGTAAGTCTGAACTAAAAAGCCAAGAACTAACTAGCTCCGGCAGTACACGCTTTGTCTATGAAATCACAACCGCGGCGTTGATTGGCCTACGCAACAGCCTACTCACGGCTACCAAAGGTACAGCAATCATGTCTTCACTACCGAATGGCTATCGTCCAGTCGAAGGCAAATACAAGCCCGAGCGTAATGGTGCTTTGATTGCGCACGAAGCTGGCACCAGCACTGCTTATGCACTTGACGCTGCGCAGGCGCGCGGAATTCTCTTTATCCCGCCTGGAGTTCCAGTCTACCAAGGTATGATTGTCGGTCTCAGCAATAAAAAAGACGACCTCGATATTAATATTTGTAAGGAAAAACAGCTTACAAACATGCGTACTCATTCTAGCGATGGCGCAATTCAGCTTACACCGTATACTCAATATTCGCTTGAACAATGTATTGATTTCTTGCTAGATGATGAACTACTCGAAGTCACTCCAAAGAGTCTCAGACTACGCAAGCGCGAGCTCGACCCCGTAAAACGTAAGCGCGCCGCGCGGATGTAAAATCCTTAAATAGAGCAACAGGCAAAATACATATTCTAGTGGCACTCTATCTAGAGCGCCACTTTTCATGTTACAATACTTGTATGCTCATCGACACCCATTGCCATCTTCACGACCTTGAATGGTTTACGCCCGACCAGCAGACAGATTTTTTGCAACACGCCCACGAAAATGGTGTCGAAAAAATCGTCTGCATTGGCACTAATCACGAAGATTCTCTATGCGCTCGTGACTTTGCTACGCAGCATGATGGCGTCTACTGGACTTACGGCATCCACCCCGAATTCGCCGATGCGAATATACCAACACCTAGAAAAGCTGATAGCCCCCTAGGCACTGGCCTAATCGGTATCGGCGAAATCGGTCTGGATTACCATTACGACGGCTACGACCGCGCCGCTCAAATCCAACTCTTCGAGCGTATGTTGCAGCTTGCTCAAGACCAAGACTTACCAGTCTCGCTTCACATTCGCGAGGCCTTCTCAGATGCTTTGGCCATTCTGGACAACTTTCCTAGTATCAAAGGCGTTATTCATAGCTTTACGGGCTCAAAAAAGGATCTGAAGAAGGCTCTTGAGCGTGGATTTTACATCGGAGTTAATGGTCTTGCGACTTACGCCACACCTCCATTACCACCGCTTGATCGAATCCTGCTTGAAACCGACGCCCCGTTCTTGACTCCAGTACCATTCCGTGGTACAATAAACCAACCAGGGTACGTTAAGCAAATTGCAACGTACCTCGCCACCAAACTAGAGGTGACGGAGTTAGAAATTGCGGAGCAAACTACGAAAAATGCGAGACAAATATTCAGAATCTAACCATAAAGCTACACCTAGTCAAGACCTAGGCTATGATTTTGAGACTCCTGCCACCTGCGAAGTTTATCGCGAATTGATGGCGATTGCGCGGGAGATCGAACTATGCCGTGCATCGCTCTAAATCAGAAAAAAGTCTATCGCGCCTCTCCCGCACGCAAGCATGACCGCAAAATTCGCAATACTCAACCAGCCACAATGTCTGAAAAATTACACCCCCAGACCGCAAAATTAGTCAAAACCGCTCAGCCGGCAGTTGAAGTGCCAGTAGCGCCTATCGCAGTAGCTAATCACAATATCGCTAAGCGTCGTTCCGCTAGTTCTAAGTCAACTCGTAAAGTTTTAGACAAGGTCAAACAGATTAAAACTGCTGCCCTGCGTCGCTCAGCTGTTAAAGCGGCCCGTAAAACTTCCGTCACTCACCCTACTCCATCTCAAACCTCAATAAAATCAACCTCATCTCCCGAATCCCCCGCCATTCGCCTCAAAGATGGCGACAAAATCCAAATTCGCCCACATCGTACTTGTCCTACGACAAAAGCCGCTCCTCGGCCAGCCGCAGTTCCTGCAACCGCCCAAAAACCCGCTCGCATCCTCAAAAAGACTGCTAAGCCAGCTATCAAGCCCAAACGCCGTTTGCGCTTTCATCGTCCTAGTCGAGCTGATCTTCTTAACGCTGAGTCGCGTCTAGGCAGTCTTATTTTTGGTCCAATTCCAGCAGGACATCGTCGAGAATTCTTCCACGACCGCGAAAATATTTGGATTTGGCACGAAAGTTGGATCGATACCGAGCGTCATCGTCGCCAAATGACCGTGCGCTACGAAGTACGCCCGTCTGGAGTCTATAAAAAACTTTCCGCTGGTAAGTATTTTAAGCTTGAAGGTGCCGAGCTTGAGAATTTTCGCAAAGCAACGCGCGCCTACCTTCACCTCATCAAACAGCATCTCTATACCGCCGCATAATTGTCAGATTTGTAGCAAATATGTTATAATAAAAGCATGATTTATCTTGACCATGCTGCCGCTACTCCAGTCAGCGCTAAGGTTTTAGCCGCTATGATGCCGTATTTCACGGAGCAGTTTTTTAATCCCTCTGCGCCCTATTTACCCGCCAAACACGTACGTGAATCTTACGAATCCGCCAAAAACGACCTCGCTCATGCTATTGGTGCTAAAGGTGTTGACCTCATCGTGACTGCTGGTGCTACCGAATCAATTAATCTTGCTTTTACCGTGCTTAATCAATTCCCAGGCTCTAAATGCTTGACTTTGGCTACTGAGCATAACGCTGTTCTTGAGGCGGCAAAATCGCACACCTGTGCCTTAGTTGCTGTTGATAAAAATGGTATCATCCAGCTTGATGATTTGCGCCAAAAACTCTCTGATGATGTAGCACTGATTTCGGTTTCGCTCGCCAACAACGAACTTGGCACGATCCAACCTCTTGCTGAAATCGCCGAAATTATCCGCCAGATTCGTCAAGACCGTCTCCAAAGGGGAATTATGCTGCCAGTCTATCTTCATTCCGACGCTTCACAGGCCCTTAACCTGATAGATATTAATGTCGCCCGTCTTGGAGTTGATCTCCTGACTCTTAATGCCGCAAAGTGCGGTGGCCCAAAAGGTGTAGGCGCGCTTTACGTCGCTCATGGAGTAAAACTCCAACCAATTACTGTCGGCGGCGGTCAAGAACGCGGTTTGCGGTCTGGCACCGAAAATGTTCCTGGAGTCATCGGTTTTGCTCAGGCGGCAACCGAAACTAAGGCACATCTCTCAAGTCATCGCAAGCAATATCAAAAAATGGCAGATATTATCCGTCAAGAATTAGAAAGCATCAAAACGCCCGTGCAAGACCAAGATCCTGCACTCCATAATTCTATTATAGCACAGAACGATAAAAAAGTCAATAGAAAATCACAATTTATACGTTTTTTGGGCAATCCTAAGCACCAACTGGCAAGTTTTATATCAGTTTCTTTTTCTGGGATCGACGCTGAACGTCTGATTTATCGCCTTGAAATGCGTGGTGTTCTTGTCTCAACCGGTGCTGCCTGTGCCGCCAACAAAGGAATAAAGTCGCATGTGCTAGCTGCTATCGGACTATCCGACGCTGAAATTGCAGGTAGTCTCCGTATCTCGCTCGGTAGTACGAATACTCTCGAGAACGTCCACGAAGCTGCCAAAATCATCCGCGAAGAAGTTGAGCATGAGTATCAAAGAATGGAGCGAAAATGATGGATTTTACGTTGCAAAAAGTCACTCAGAGTGAGCGTCAGATTTTATGGAATCTATTACAGTTTATGGTGTTTGAAACCAGCGTTTATGGTGAAAACGATATTCAGGATGATGGTACTTTTTCATATAAGTATTTCGACAAGTATTTTACTGACGAAGGTCGAACTGCATTCTTAATTCGCGATAAAGACAATCATCTCCTGGGTTTTGTCATGATTAATCAATATCTCCAAAAAGTTAAAAATGGCCACGCTATTGCTGAGTTTATGATTTTACCACGCTCCCGTCGCCAGGGAATCGGTCGCGCTGTCGCAAAGCGGTGCTTCGCGCTGTTTCCTGGAAATTGGGAGGTTCAACCCGCCCGAGGTAGCGAATCCGCCTACAAGTTTTGGAAGAGCATCATCGATGAGTTTACTGGAGATGATAATCAAGCAAAGGATGGGATTTTTGTATTTCGAAGCAATTGCGCCCCGACGCTAACGCATGGATATTGCGCTTTTCAGGAATCTCCGGAGGCTACGGCCGAGGACGAAGATGCGCGACACCCGCGACGGCGGGATGGCGCGACACCGTGTCCCGAAAAGGGCAATATCCATGTAAAAAAGAGTAGGGAGAAGCTGTTGTGAATAGAAAAGTTTTCCTTGGTATGTCTGGTGGCGTCGATTCTTCCGTCTCTGCTATCCTATTGAAAGAGCAAGGCTATGATGTCACTGGAGTCTACATGAAAAATTGGTCCAAAGACCTCCCAGGCATGAAATGTCCTTGGGCAGAAGATCTTGCCGACGCTAAACGCGTAGCCGTGCAACTTGATCTCGATTTTGAAGTTTGGGATTTTGAGCAAGACTACAAAAAGCGCGTCGTTGATTATATGCTTGCTGAATTCAAGAAAGGTCGTACTCCAAATCCTGATGTAATGTGTAACGAACGGATCAAATTTAAACTTTTTTATGAGCAAGCCATGGCTCGCGGCGCTGATTACATTGCTACTGGCCACTATGCTCGTACCGATGGTAAGCATCTGCTCAGGGCAAAAGACGAGAATAAAGACCAAACTTACTTCCTTTATCGTATGAGTAACGCTGCGACCACACATACACTGTTCCCAGTCGGTAATTTGCTCAAACCCGAAGTTAAAGCCCTTGCCGCTCGGCACGGTCTCGACATTGCAACCAAAAAGGAGTCCATGGGCGTTTGCTTCGTCGGAGAAGTCGGTATGAAAGATTTTTTGCATGAATATCTAGACGCACAGTCTGGTGAAATTCGTGAAATTGAGACCGATAAGACCCTTGGTTATCATGATGGCGCAATCTTTTACACTATCGGTCAACGTCACGGTCTTTACCTTGGTGGAGGCTTGCCATATTATGTGGTACAAAAAGACCTTGCGCAGAATATCGTCTATGTCTCGCGCAATTTGAATCATGGAGCACTTTGGGCTGATTGTCTTCAGCTCGAATCCCTACATTTGCGTGATGACCTTACCTTAGAAAAACTCGCTCAAGTTTCCCAGCTTCAGGTTCGTCTCCGTCACCGCGCCCCGTTAGTTAACTGCGAGCTTGATGGATTGAGCGGTGGAAGGCTAGCAACCGTATCGGACTTTCAGAACTCTCCAGCGACAACGGGAGCTGGGCGAAGTGAGCAAGCTCCCCATGACGATGGGCGAGCGCGAACGGGTTCTGAAAAGTCTGATATGATTACGATGCTTCATTTTTCTCAATCTATCAAGCGCCCTGCCTCTGGTCAATCCGCCGTCCTTTATTCTGGCGACATCTGCCTTGGCGGCGGCATTATCGCGGAATAAAACCTATTACTGCGCCAAGTACGTGTCATTTGATATTGACTTTTTGCAATATCTATGATATAATGAAAGGATAAGACCAAATCTTACGTCCCTTATCAAGTAATTTTAGAATACCACAGCAAATTGCTAAGGTATCGGGCGTGAGATTTTCTTAAATAACATAGAAAAGAGGAAGAAACATGAAAAAGAAAAGACTCGCAACAACCAAAAGCGCAGTAGCTTTGAGGCCGGCGAACTACGTCGAACTGATGGCCGGATGGTGTGACCTCTTTGAGGTGCTGTTTGCTGTCACTTGGATTTTCGGTATGGTTTCATTTTACCGCACCATGAATGATGAGCGCAGTGTGGCCACTGCGGCCCTGGTTTCAGCTATCTTGCTGTTAATCACCTGGATTCCGGGTTTAGCTACCAGCTGCATGTTCCAGGATCATAGAGAAGTAGTCGGCCGGTTCCTTGGCGTTTACAAGTCTCATTCAATCTTTGCAGACGGCATCAGAATCGCCATTGATCGTTACCGCCGTGTTTTACCTAATCACGTCATTGACGGTGGCGTTGGCGCTACTATGGTGTTTGGCCTTGGCGTTATGATCTTCAATCTCCTGTCTATATTTTGTCCGGGTGCCTGGCTCTTCGCTATGATTCTTGGTGCAGTTCTGTCACTTGGCGGCTTTCTCGCTATCAGTATCTGCGTTGCTAAGGATTGTATTAAAGAGGTCATTAAACGTTATCAGATTATGTAAAACGCCAGACTACACGCAAATTTTACCGGCAAGCGGTTCTAGAATTACGGCTGTACAGCCCCCTGGATCTACCGAGTATATCCAGGGGGCTTCTTAACATCTTAGGGTGTGTTATAATATAATCTATGAACGCAAATCAAATTCGCCAAAAATTCTTAGATTTTCAAGTCAAACACGGGCACAAGATTGTCCCGCCCGCCCCGCTTGTTCTCGAAAATGACCCTACTACGCTATTTACTGGCTCTGGCATGCAACCTATGATGCCTTATCTTCTTGGGCAAGATCATCCCGAAGGTCAGCGCATTGCTGATGTTCAGCCCTGTCTTCGTCTCCAAGACATTGAAGATGTCGGCGATCCACGTCATACGACGGTTTTTGAGATGCTCGGTAACTGGTCGCTTGGTGATTATTTTAAGAAGGAACAGATTGAAAACTATTTTGATTTTTTGACCAAGGAGATTGGTCTTGATCCCGAAAAAATCTACGTTACATGTTTTATTGGTAGCGAAAAATATGGTATCCCAAAAGACGCCGCCGCTGCCGAAATCTGGCAAGAAGTCTTCCAAAAAGCCGGTATTACTGCCAAAACTGCCGACATCGGTAGCGCGGAGGCCGGCGACAAACGGGGAATCAAGCCTGGCGAACGCATTTTCTTCTATGATGATAAAGAAAACTGGTGGAGCCGCGGGGGTGGTATCGAGACCACCCCACTTGGTGATCCTTGTGGTCCCGATTCAGAAGTTTTTTATGATTTTGGCGAAGACAAACAGGATGTCGAGAAATATGGCAAAAGCCACCCTGCCAGTGATGGTGCTCGCTTTATGGAGATCGGCAATCAGGTCTTCATGGGCTACCGGCGCGATCTCGATGGTACATTTTCTGAGCTTGAACGCAAGAATATTGACTTCGGTATGGGGCTTGAGCGTATTGCCGCCGCCGCGATTGATAGTTTTGACGTCTTCAAGATTTCGCTTCTGCGCCCAATCGTCGAGCGTCTTGAAGAGATTTCGCACAAAAACTACGACAACAACACCGATGAAATGCGTATCATTGCCGATCATCTCCGAGGCGCCTATCTCCTTGCTGCTCAAGGTCTCCAGCCTAGCAACAAGGCTCAAGGCTACGCCCTGCGCCGCCTCGTTCGTCGTGCAGTCTTGCGTGCATTAGACTTAGGGGTTGGGCAAGATTTTCTTGCTGAGATTATACCCGTCATCGCCGAAAACTATGCAGATTTGTCGGATGATATTTTACCTTATCGTGCCAATGTACTAGCGATATTAACCAAAGAAGAAAATGCTTTTCGTAAAACTATCAACAAAGGCATGAGAGAGCTCGAAAAACTCGCCAAGGAAGAGCGTGCGATTACAGGCGACGACCTCTTCAAATTACAGGACACTTACGGTTTTCCGCTTGAACTTAGTGTCGAAGAGGCCTACAAACACAATCTTACCCTTTCAAAAAGTTATCAAGATGAATTTCAGGCCGCTCTCGCTGCGCAGCGCGAACGTAGTAAAACCGCGTCAAAGGGGATGTTTAAGGGCGGTTTGAGCGATACTAGCGAGCAAACTACTAAATATCACACCGCTTGTCATCTCCTGCTTGCTGCTTTGCAAGAAGAAATTGATCCCGGTATCGAACAAAAAGGTAGCAATCTGACTCCCGAGAGGTTGCGGTTTGACTTTAGTATTGATCGCAAGCTCACTTCTGAGGAATTAAAGCGTATCGAAGATAAAGTCAACGCTTGGATTGAAGCTGATTTACCCGTTGTTTTTGCCGAATATGATAAAAATTACGCCTTCGACACCTTACGCGCACATGGTAGTTTTCGCGATCGCTATCCAGACCGCGTCACAGTCTATACGGTGGGCAAAGACGGAGAGCAACCAGTTTCTTGCGAGATTTGTGGTGGTCCTCACGTCGAACGTACTGGCACTCTTGGTAAATTTCACATCACCAAAGAAGAAAGTTCTAGCGCTGGAGTTCGTCGCATCAAAGCGGTGCTTAAGTAAAGCTGATTTTATACTCGACAAAATCATAAATCTGTGATACCATAGAAATATGGTGCGTATAATCTGTACGTGACCAAGGATTTTGTTGGGAATTCTACTCGTACGAGTATTTTGTATCCTCTAGGATACAAAATAAAACTCCCCTCATTATCTAGTATTTTAAAATTCCAGTTTACTATATCATGCTGATTTTTGCCCTAAATCTTCACTAATTTTAGCGAGGGTCTAGGGCAAAAATCTCGAATTTGCCTAAAATATGCCCCAAAGGAGGAGATAAAATGGGCAAATTATTTACTAATGTCAAAACGTATCCTAGTAAAAGTATGTTGTTTAGAGAGGAAATTGACGCCATCATGGAAGTGATGGGAGATATCCTACCGAAGATTAATAATGACCATGCACCCGACCGCGGTAGCTTTATCTTGTGCGGACAAAAAGAAGGTTCAAAGGCTCATCGCATCGTGAGCTTTGATCTTAGTGCGGGAAAAGACATGATCGTTACACCACGCCTTCAGCTCACTACCCGTGAGACGGCTGTGGTATCAATCGAAAAGGCCTTGCAGTGGCCTAACCAGGATTGTGCCTATTGCTACTCAGCCCAAGCGAACCATTTTGGCAAAATGCCAACCAATATTTATTCCGAAATCACAAATGTCAAGATGGAATCAACAGGAGCGGATTTGGTATGGAACACCTTAGTTCTAAACACGGTATTTGGTCGTTTTGTGGCTAGCTTCCAGACTTATCCGTCTGATACTGACACGAATATGCTTACAATGCGGCGGGCGTTAATTGGCTTGACGGAAATTTTCCGCCAACTCGGTAAAGAAGATCCAATCTTGCAAACACAGTCTGCGGATTTAGTACTGCAGGAAGATTCTATCGATACTGTGAGCCAGGTACGCAGGCTGTTTGAGGATTGTCATCTTCCAGCTCTGCAGCGCTGGAAAGCTTGGCATGAACCCGCCAATCAATCTGGTAAGTTAGCCCTGTTTTTCGGTTAGGAGTATGGAATAGTAAGTCACCGAATCAAACCGCCCATCTGGGCGGTTTTGCCATGCTGCATTTCGTCCTTGCAAACATATCGCCATTTGAAGTTAGTAACCTCCAACATCATCTCCCTACCCTTAGCTTTTGTCCGTAGTGGGTATGTTAATCTCATCGATAGCTGCCTATATAGCGTTGGAGGATATGGCTATGATTGGTCAAACACCACGCAATCATCAACGAACGCTTATCGACTTGGCTTTGGCGCTACAGGATTAGGTATGGCTGCCGCAGACCACTACTGGGGTTTCCCCCTCCGCTGCCTCTACCTAGGTAGTGTTTGATGGAAAGAAAGAAGGATACGATATCAATGTCTAGGGTTGTTGCTCGACTTATGGTGGAACTTTTGTCATCTAAAGAATCCAAAAGTTCCAGCCAAGACAACAAGTGCCAAAGTCTCACAACAACCCTAGACATTGAATATCCTATACTATCTTCTCGTGCGTTCCTTCCAATATGCGGAGGCAGTGGAGGGGGCGACCATTATAACGAACTGCGCTGCCCGACGGGTAGACAAGAGTAGGATTTGAGTCCAAAACGTAGGCATTGGCCGCTGAGACAGAGGTACGTGACCGAAGCGACGCGCCGCCGCCGGCGCTGCCGATGCTGCCGTCGCTGACGTAGACATACCCACTACGGACAAAAGCTAAGGGTAGGGAGATGATGTTGGAAGAAAAGACATAATACTCCAATGATGATACCTGAGTGTCGTTAGGAGACCAGTGGTGAGATTTTTCTTACCTAAAGATGCGAAAAATCTCAGCCAAGACAACAAGTGCCAAGGTCTCTAACGACACTCAAGTATCATCTCATCTTAATCTTTTCTTCCAACATCAAACACTACCTAGGTAGAGGCAGCGGAGGGGGAAACCGAACCAACGGTTGAGGTTGTAGGACGGGTAGACCTCAGTAGGATCCACGCCCAAGGAGTAAGCACCAGCGAGCGATTCAGCTACACGCGACCAGCCAGAGAGACTGCGGCCGACGACGTAAGCCTTACCGTCATTAAGATGGACGTCCCCACTACGGACAAAAGCAATCTCTACATCTATGGCTATCTAGCCAAAATCGGTTTATTTCTGATTCCATTTATGGTAAACTAATACCAAAAGGTCGTTTTATAGTAAGATTGAGCCATGCCTTATCCTACTATTATATCACAGATAATATAAAAAGTCAATAGAAATGCGCCACATTCGTCAAAAATCGCACAATTCTCGCACTGCTAACCAAATTTTGGTCATGTTGGCGTTTTTTAGTGTTTCTGCTGGTCTATGGGCGAATTTTCGCCAACTTTGGCTTCAAGAGAATAGTTATTCTGCCTCTGATATCAGCACCTTGACCAGCATTGCTACTTTCCTTAGCGTTGGTGGTGTTTTACTAGTTGGATGGAAGCTCCGACCCAGTGCGCTCAAATCATTCATGACCGGTATTTTGGCGTTTCGTCTTATCAATTCCGCCGTCCAACTCGGACTTAACGGCACAGGCCAAGTATTCGTCATCAATCTCTGTACCATCATTGAAATCTTCACCGGCTATATGATTGTTGCTAGTGTTTATCCGTTGTTAACGACGCTCATGAAGAGCAATAAAATCTACAGCAAACGTAAATTAGTTGAATATCTCTTTCGTGATGTTGGCGTACTAATTGGCGGTATTTTGATCGGACAAAGCATGATTGGTCTCAATGTTGACTATAATGTCTGTCTGGCGGTCTCAATGGTCTTTCTTGCTATGGCTATGGTGACAATGTTCTATATCCGCGTTAAACCCACCGCGTCATCCTCGTGCAGGCAAAAGTCGGCTTTTCGCTATATTTTGAAAAGCAAAATTCAGACTTGCTATATGCTTTACGCTTTTCTCTCTTCGACCTCATTTGCTACGGCGCTTGGACTCAAGATGCTTATCATGACGAACCTTTTAGAATTTTCAGCCAGCACAGCCACCAACTACCTTCTCATTGGTGGTCTCGTGGGCGACGTAGTCGGCATGGTGGCATTAAAATATTTTACTCCCAAAAATGATTACATTACTATGACCTTGAAGTTCGGAATTCGCCTAGGCGCCTATATTATTGCTGTCCTCGCCGACAATCCTTTTGTTTTCTTACTTGCCTTTACCTGGGCCATGTTGAGCGAAACAGCGTACGAAGACGTCAGTGACGGTCATTATATTAACCTTGTCGACAACCAGCACCAGCTTAGCTACAACACAACTAAACATGTCATGAACTATCTTGGTGAAGCGACCGGCGTGCTGTTTTGTGGTTGGATGTATAATTATGGGCTATCAGCAATTTTTGGTCTCGCCGCCACCATCATGGTATTCCAGATGGCTATTGCTTATTACCTTATCCATCTACGACATCGCCGCTGTCATACGCGTCATACTGCTTCACGTTTACGCTATGACGAGCGCCTCTTGGAAGAATAGTAACAGGGAGCTATCTGTGCTATAATGGGTGAATGGAAGCAATTCTAGGAGGTTTGAACCCAGCACAGCGCGAAGCGGTCGAAACTTTGTCTGGTCCAGTTCTGGTTTTGGCTGGCGCTGGTTCGGGCAAAACTAAAGTGTTAACGCACCGTATCGCGAACCTGATCGCACATGGCACACGTCCCGACCGCATTCTGGCAGTGACTTTTACCAATAAAGCCGCAAAAGAAATGCGTGTTCGCCTCTGGAATTTACTTGAAGGTCAGCGCGAAGACTCAATCGGCCGTCAAGACCTTTCCAAAGCCTATAATCGAGTCTTTGGTGATCTTATGTTGCCCGCTTCTAGCGAACCTCCGCGCAGTTTTATGCCCTATATGGGGACATTCCATGGTATCTGCGTGCGTATTCTGCGTATCGAACACGCCGCGATCGGCGTTGATCGTAATTTTACAATCTATGACGCGGATGATCAGCTTACTCTTATTCGTCGCATTATGCGTAGTATGAAATTGACCGGTGACAAAGCCTTTACACCCAAAATTGTCCATAGCATGATCTCAAATTGGCAGACTGTTGGTACAAAACCCGCAGACGCACGCTCAGAGGCAGTCTACCCCAACCAAAAACAAGCCGCCGAAGTATTTGCGCGCTACGAACAAGAAAAAGCTGCTGCCGCCGCACTCGATTTTGATGATCTTTTAATCAAAGCCGCCGACCTATTCCAGACCAACGCTGAAGTTCGCGCCAAGTGGCAGAGTCGCTTTCAGCACATCTTGATTGATGAGTATCAAGATACAAACAGTGTGCAATATCGCCTTATTAAGTATCTTGTCAACTCCGAGCGTAATATTTGCGTTGTTGGTGATGACTGGCAGTCGATTTATTCTTGGCGTGGAGCCGATTTTACTAATATCCTCAACTTCGAGCGTGATTTCCCAGGAGCCAAAGTCATCAAATTGGAACAGAATTATCGTAGCACAGGTAACATTCTCGCCGCCTCGCAGCAGATTATCAATCAAAACAAAACGCGCACCGATAAAACTTTATTCACCGAATCGGGCAAGGGTGAGCCTGTTACGGTTGAAGGTCTCATGGACGAGACTGGTGAAGCAAACTACATCGCACGTCAAATTTTGCGCCTCAAGCCTGGACGTAAACTCAGCGATTTTGCGATTTTGTATCGCACAAATGCCCAGTCTTACGCTTTTGAGAAGGCCTTCATGGCACTGCGTATACCTTATAAAATTATTGGCGGGGTAAGATTTTACGATCGTAAAGAGGTTAAAGACGTTTTGGCAATTCTCAAACTTCTTGTCAATCCTCATGACCGCGTTAGTCTGGAACGTCTAGGAAAGAATATTCTGTCTGGCGTTGGCCAAGCCTCTCTCGAAAAAGTCTTTGCTTATATGGACGCACATCCTCACGATAGCTTGCGCCAAGCCGCCGAAGCAGCGAGTGCCCGTGCCAAAACTTCACTCATGCGTGTAGCAAATTTTATCGAGGAATATAGCGGCAAGATTGCCCGTGACATAGGCGAAGAACAGGAGACTACTCCAGATTTCGCCTCGACGGAGGATACTGTGCCGCTTGCTGAAGTTGTGGAGCGCGCAGTTAAATACTTTGATTTTGCGCGGCTTGTCCAGAGTGGTACTCCAGAAGGTGACGAACGTATGCAAAACCTTGAGGTTTTAGCTAGTAACGCCAGCGTTTATGAAACATTGGACGAATTCTTAGCGGATTCCGCCTTACTCAGTTCGGCCGACGAGGCGACTGGCGCAGATTCGGTGTCGCTTATGACGTTGCACGCTGCCAAAGGCCTAGAATTCCCCGTAGTTTTCATGGTCGGCATGGAAGAAGGGCTTTTTCCTAGTAGCCGTTCCGATGGCTCCGAGGAGGCCTTAGAAGAGGAGCGTCGTCTTGCCTACGTTGGCATGACTCGCGCGATGCAATTATTGTTTTTGACCTTTGCAAGCTCCAGATATAGCTTCGGAGGGCGTAATTATAACGCCCCATCACAGTTTTTGCTCGAATTAGGGTACAATCCTTATGGTTCGGGTGATTTTGGCGAATCTGGTGCCTATGATGTCGAAATGAGCAACGGTAATATTGGATCTCTTGGCATTCTCGGAGGCGATCCTGATGGCGAATTCGGCTCCGAAAGCTCCAATTCGGGCAATTTTGACGAATTTGGACCCGATTTTGACCCATTCCCAGACGATTTGCCGGTTTTTGAGGGCTAAATAAGCCATAGCATCTTGACTTTTTGACACATCTTTGGTATAATGGTTATGCAATGATGAAATTGCATTTTCGAATTAGAGACTTTTTCTGTGCGATTATGATAGTCGTAATGAGTGCCTTTTTGACGCTGCATTGCCTTACGCCTGGTAATTTTGCTTTCGCCGACGACGAATCTAGCACTAACGAAGAGCATTTTGTCACAATCTATGACAACAATTCTTATCTGACCGTCAAAACCACCGCTCGAACCGTCAAAGACGTCCTCGAGAAGGTTAATCTTGAAGTAACCGAAGCTGACATCGTCGAACCTGGTCTTGACACACTCGTCGCTGGCGAAGATTACCATATCAATATCCATCGCGCTCGACCAGCGCTTGTGATTGATGGCGTGAAGCGTTCTTATGTAATGACCGCCAGCTATGACCCGAAAGTTATTGCGCGCGAGGCTGGATTGACCGTCTACGACGGCGATAAAATTATCGTTGAAACTAACCAAAACTTTCTCGAAACTGGTATCGCCTCGACTTATCGTATTGAGCGCAATGGTGGTCGCACCCTCACTGTGGAAGAAGCTTTGCCGTATCCGACCGAAACTCGCTATGATTATAATATGGCAAAAGGCGAAAAACGCCTTGAGCAGGCTGGGGAAGAGGGACGCAAAGTCAGTGTCTACGAAGTGCGGTTTGAAAATAATATCGAAGTCGACCGCCGTCTTGTTTCTGAAAGCGTGAAAACTGCACCGATACCCGAAATTGTAGTTGTTGGGGCGAAGCTCTCGGTTGCACCAGGACAAGAGACCTGCGTAGGTTGGATTCGTGAGGCTGGCGTTCCTGAAGAGGGAATTGAGGCAGCAATCTACATCATTTATCATGAATCGGGTTGTCGTGTCGATGCTGAAAATGCTAGCTCTGGCGCCTATGGTATCCCTCAAGCCTTGCCAGGTAGCAAGATGCAATCTGCTGGGGCTGACTGGAAGACCAACCCTGTGACTCAGATTCGCTGGATGAACTCTTATGTCACTGGGCGCTATGGTGGTTGGCAGCAAGCACTCGAATTCAAACAAACTCGAGGCTGGTACTAGGTG